>CAXYZP010000059.1:0-8020 GCA_964293175.1 uncultured Sphaerochaeta sp. | reverse complement strand
GGAATTTCTTGCATATCGGAAGTAAGCTTTGCATCGACTTCAAGACCCCCGGCACAGCCTATATAGAGAACGCCTTCCTCTTCACTGTCCAAATTGATCATAAGTCGACTCTGGATAAGGTCCTTTTCAATATTGAAGGCACCGGTAAGGCCTGTCTCTTCACTGACGGTGAAGATAGCTTCCAGCGGTCCGTGCTTGGCTTTGGGGTCAGCTAGTATGTCCATGGCCATAGCCACGGCAATGCCATTGTCGCCACCGAGGGTGGTGTCCTTGGCACGAAGGGTGTCACCTTCCCTCACTAGTTGGATGGGGTCGGTGGCGAAGTCGTGGTTACTCTCTGCTGTCTTTACGCAGACCATATCCATATGTCCCTGCAAAGCCACAGAAGAGCGACCTTCATAGCCTGGGTAGGCTTTCTTACGAAGGATGACATTACCGATGGTGTCGACAATAGCCTCTAACTTGTGTTCTTCTGCAAACTCCAAAAGGAATTGACGAACCCCTTCCTCATTACCCGACTCCCTAGGTATCTGGGAGAGTTCATAAAAATAGTTCCATAGATTCTGGTTCTTCAAGCCTTTAAATAGTGATTGCATGTAAATAGCTCCTTCTTTTATGCGAAACGATCGCGAATAAGTTCTCCATCGATGAACAGGCCTTTCATCTGCAGGTTCTGGTCCAAGACAACAATGTCAGCCTTGTAGCCAGGGACGAGCATTCCCTGTTTGGTAAATGAGTAGATCCTCGCCGGGTTGGTTGAGGACATCTGTGATGCCTGTTGGATGGGGATCTCCCATTCAACGACATTTCTGAAACCCTGTAGCATGGTGAGTGCTGATCCCAAAAACAGGGTAGGGTCATCTATACTGACAAAGGAACCTTCAGGGCCAATGATACAGGAGATTCCATTTGCAGTCTTGGGACCAGAGCGTTGTTTGGTTGGTTTGAGAGAGTCGGTTATCATGACGATATTGTCCAGGGGTTTTTCCCTGAGAAGCATTTTCACCAACTCCTGATGCACATGTACTCCATCACAGATTATTTCACACTGCATGTCTCTCTGGATCAGGATAGCTCCTACGGTTCCAGGGTTGCGGTGGTGAAGACGACTCATTGCGTTGAAGAAGTGGGTGGAGTGGAATATACCACATTGCATGCCTTCCATGATGTTCTCATAGGTTGCATCAGTGTGCCCAGCAAGCAGAACGATGTTCTTTTCACGGGCTAGTAAGGCAAGTTCGCGCATGTGCTTGAGCTCTGGGGCTACTGTCATGCACAGAACATTACCTTCTCCAGCATCAATGAGCTGCTTGAAAACCTCTAGGTCTACAGGCTGGACCCCTTTGGGGTTCTGTGCTCCGATACGGGCAAAGGAGATGAAGGGACCTTCTATGTTGATCCCCATAATCTTCGCACCTTTTTCCTTGCCCATCGCTTTCGCGATCGCTTTGGTACTTGCAAGCATGATATCCAGCTCATCAGTATAGACGGTGGGCATGAAGGCGGAGACTCCGAAATCAGCGAGTCTTTCACTCATTGCAAGAATGGATTCAGGCTCACAATCTTCGGTTCCATATCCACCGATGCCATGAAGGTGGGAGTCAATGAAACCCGGCATGACGTAGCTACCGCCCATATCGATCATGAGGGTGTCTGGAGGGAATTTCTTCTCCTCGAAGCGTCGCATGTTGAAGATGTCTCCGATGAGTCCGTCTTCGTTGATATATAAGGCGCAATTCTTAAGTTTTGCATATCCTGTTACAACTGTGCCATTAGTGAGAACTGTTCGCATACCCATTCTCTGACCTCTCTTTCCCTAAATATACGGCCATATGGGCATTAGGTCAATGAATCAGTTGTTAGATCAGTAATCCATTTACCCCTTCCCATGCGTATCAGGCCGAGCACTAATTTAGTCAACTCTTCTAGACCCAACAGCATATAGACCTGCCAGATGGTAAAGTCTAGGACCAGGACACCAAAAAAGGCTAGGGGAACTCCCACTGCCCAGACACCGAACATCTCGGCAAACATCGAGAAACGGGTATCCCCACCAGCTCTGAGAATTCCTACGATGACTGACATGTTGATGCTCTTGATAGGCAGCAGTGCAGCATTTACCAGTAGGCAATAGATAGCCATTCTTCTTACGTCTTCTGTGATATTGAATAGGGTGGCAAACCAGGGCGCCATGAGAGCTTGCATCGCCCCTGCTCCCAAGCCAGCAATGAGGGCAACGAAGGTAAACCTTTTCGCATAGAGCTTGGCCAGATCAGTTCTGCCTTCCCCTATTTTTATCCCGATCATGATGAGCGTCGCGTTGCTGACGCCCATCATAGCCACAAAGAAGAGGTTGGCAATGGCTTCGTTGACATTTACTGCCGCGAGGGCGCTGATGCCTATCTTACTGAAGGCAACCTTATAGGTGGTCATACCCAATGACCAGAATATTTCGTTGAGGAGTACGGGCAGACTGGTCGGGATGATCAGCATGAGGAAATCCTTGTCCCACTTGAAGGCGCTCTTGTCCTTGATCGCCAAGACCGGATGTTTCTTATACGTGATGTATAGCAACAGGGCGACTTCTGCAAAACGGCTGATGGCCGTAGCGATGGCTGCTCCGGCCACCCCAAGTTCAGGAAAGGGGCCGACACCGAAGATAAGGAGATAGTTTCCTATGGCATTCATGGATAGGGATATAAGTGCAACTCCCAAGGGAATCTTTGCATGCCCTGTTACCCGGAGGGCTGTTGAGAGGACCTGGCTTATTGCGGTAAAAACGTAGCTTATCGCCACAATTTTGAGATAAGAGACTCCAAAATCAACCACCACCACTTCGCGGGTGAAGATGTGCATCAACTGTGTCGGGACAAAGAATGAGGCGGCAGCGGATACCGAAGCTCCGAAAAAAGCGACTGTCGCCGAGAGGGCGATTACTCGCTTGATATTCTTCTCGTTCCCTGCACCCCAGAATTGTGAAAGGAAAATGGATGATCCGCTGGATATTCCAAAAAAGAGCAGACTTATGAGGAAGAACATCTGGTTGGCCAGCCCTACGGCTGCGATGGCCTGCACTCCGAGCTGCCCTATCATCAAGGTATCGACAAATGAGAGCGAATTGGTTAAAAGCCCTTGAAATACAACAGGAAGAGCTATTGAAAACATCTTCCTGTAAAAATCCTTACGATTGTCTAATTGAGGTTTCACTCTGTGTACTATCTTGTCAACAGCACCCTTGACAACTCCTTTCTGTTAGCTTTTTCCAAGGCTTCGCGAACCATTAAGCGGTTATCAGCCTTATTGTACTGCAGAAGTGCTCTCTGCAAGTGGCGTTCCCGCCCTTTGGGAATGTAGAGGGGAGCATAGTTTTTTTGGGGCCTAGGGTCTAGCCCTGTATAGTACATACAAGTGGAAACCGTACCTGGAGTAGGGTAGAACTCCTGGACTTGGTCTGGGACAAAACCTGTCTTGTGCATATAAAGAGCCAGTTCGATAGCACTGTCCAGCGTACTGCCAGGGTGGGCGGCAATGAAATAGGGAATGAGAAACTGGCGTTTCCCATTATCTATGTTGGTTTCCTTGTAAAGCTCGCTGAACCTGTCGTACAGTTCTGCTTTGGGTTTTCCCATTGCATCGAGGACTTGGGGGTCGACATGTTCTGGGGCTACCTTGAGTTGTCCGCTTACATTGTTAAGCACCAGGTGGTTCATGAACCTGCGTCTGGTCTTTTCATTGGCAACCTCTAGGAGGTAGTCGTAGCGGATGCCCGAACGGATAAAGACCTTCTTTACTCCCGGCACCGCCTCAAGTGCTTCAAGGATATCAAGGTAGTGTTCATGCGAATCCTTGAGATTAACACAGGGGTCCGGCCAGAGGCACTCCTTGGCAGGACAAGGACCATAGGTCTCCTGCCTGTCGCATGCCCTGCCTTGGAAGTTTGCTGTCGGACCTCCCAAGTCATGGATATACCCCTTGAAGGAGGGGTGTTTGACCATTCTCTCTGCTTCCGCAACAAGAGATTCTTTGCTACGGATCTGGATCATCCGGCCCTGGTGGCTGGTTATCGCACAGAAAGAGCAGGAGCCGTAGCATCCCCGGTTGCTGGTGATGGAGAAGCGAACCTCTTCCAAAGCTGGGATGCCCCCCATTTTCTGGTAGTCAGGGTGCGCGTTCAGGGTATATGGAAAGGAGTAGAGTTCGTCAAACTGCACATCGGTAAGAGGATGGGCGGGTGGGTTTTGTACCACCACCCTATGCATACACTTCTGGAGAATTCTCTCCCCTAGGATCGGATTCTCATGGGTCATTTGGAGGCTGAAGGCTTTTGTATAGGCCATCTTGCCCGCTTCTGTAGGTGTATTCGATTGCTTATCCCTGTCACTTACCTCTTCAAAGGAGGGTAGGGTGATAGTATTGTAGGAAGCATCAAGTTCCCCTATGGTTTTTTCAGAGAGGGCAAATACCGTTCCTCGGATATTTTGCATATCCTTGATGTTTTCACCTTTTTCCAAACGTGAGAGAATCTCCAAACTTTGCAACTCTCCCATACCATATATGAGCAGGTCAGCCTTTGCGTCTAGGAGAAATGGCTTACGCACCTTATCTGTCCAATAATCATAGTGGCTCAGACGTCGGAGGGAGGCTTCAAGGCCTCCTATGATGATGGGCGTTTCTTTCCCATATGCTTGACGTGCCCTGTTCGTGTAGGAGAGGGTGGCTGTATCGGGACGGAACCCCGCTTTCCCTCCTGGGCTGTACTCGTGTTCGCTTCTTGGTTTGGGATTTGCCGTATAGTGGTATACCATACTATCGATATTACCCCCACTTATCATGCAGGCTAGACGAGGTTTTCCCATTTTTAGGAAATCTTCGGTTGAATCCCACCGTGGTTGTGCAATAATACCTACACGATATCCCTTGCTTTCCAGCAGTCGTGCTAACAAAGCGGTACCGAATGAAGGGTGGTCAACATAGGCGTCGGCTGAAATGAATGCTATGTCCAGTTGGTCCCATGACCTTTGTTGCATATCTGCTCTGGTTGTAGGGAGAAAAGCGATTCTTGGTGGTTGTTGTTGATGATTCACACCGTCATAATAGGCTATTGTTTACTGGGTGTAAATAGGATACTTTTTTTAGGTGAAAGGAGCTCTATATGTTTGACAAGAAACTCTTTATATTGCTGAATCCTCATGCGGCAAAAGGAAAAGGTCTGGTTCGCAAGAAAGAAATTTTGAGCCTGTTCAGCCAAGGTGGATATGAAGCGACCGTTGTTATAACCGAAAAGGGTATCGGAGCTTCCACACTTGCTTATCAGGCGACTATCGAAGGGTGGCCAACCATTATAGCTGCAGGTGGGGACGGCACTGTCAACGAGGTTGTTGATGGGGTTTTGCGTGCTGTTACTGAAAAACAGATACCCGCTCCTAATTTAGGGGTTCTTCCTATCGGGCGGGGCAATGATTTTGCCTGGGCAATGGGCATCCCCTTAAACCTAAAAAAAGCGAGCAAACTCATTATTGCGGGAAAGACCCGCACCATTGATGCAGGCATCTCCTATGGGGGGCATTATCCCCAAGGCAGGTACTTTATAAATGGTCTGGGTATGGGATTCGAACCCTTGGTCAATTTTATTGCAAGTGATTTCAAGCATGTATCGGGGACCTTGAGCTATATCCTTGCCGTGATCAAGATTCTTATCAATCATCCTCAGCCCTTCCATGTGGAGCTTACCCTTGATGGGGAAACCCAGTATCTCGAGACCCAGCAGCTGAGCATCTGTAACGGACGGCGGATGGGAGGTGCATTTATCATGGGACCCGATGCGCTCTTTGACGATGGGTATTTTGATGTGGTATTTGCTAACCGTCCGATCAAAAACGCTCGTTTGTTGCGTATTGCCCTGAAATTATTCAAGGGGACCCAGGTAAAGCTTCCTGTCTTTTCGGTTGTCAGGGTTAAAAAGGTCGCATTGGTTTCAAAAAACAATCCGATGCCCGTGCATGTCGACGGTGAAGAGATTTCAAAAGGGTGTATGCAGTTTTCTACCGAGTTATTGCCTTCTATACTGCCTGTTTTTGCGCAATAAAATAAAACCGTGTCTAGTGGGTACAGAGAAAGAACCCAAAATGCCTCAATTGTTGAGGCTTTATTTAAAAAAAGTCCTTTCCTTTTCGGTTTCAATTGACTATTATATATATGATTACCCTGTAATTTAGGGAAGATGTTTTTTCGAATTTATTATATTTCTGCTTTGTCTATGATCAATCAAATCCGGTTGACTTCTCAGAAAAGAGAGTATATCCTAAAAAATGCGCGTCTTTTGTAGTTTTACCAGTAATGGCACATATAGTAAGGAGTCCCCAGTTGATAAAGGATTTGGTACCGTTCGTACATTTTTATGATCAGGATTTTGTCGATATGTATGACAGGTCTTGGGTATGGATTGACGAACTTTGGAAGCAAGGCACTGAAGACAACGGTTTTTCAGGGTCCTATCTCTCCTATCCAGACCAGACCACATTCAATCAGTACTTGTCCTGTTTTTCCGCACTTTTTCTTGTATACAGCAACCAGAACAACTCACCGTTCCCGTTGATGGACTTTTTTTATCAGAAACAAGAGGAAAACGGAGCAATCCGAGGTGAATATTCCATTGAGAACGGTTCCCCGGTTTTTACAGCAGCGAACCCTGAAGGAATATCCCCTCCATTATTCGCGTACGTTGAATACGGATTCTACCATAAGATAGGAAATAAGAAGAGGCTGAAAGAGATTGTCCCAATCCTAGAAAAGTATTTTTCTTGGATTCAGACCACCTTTCAGAAACCCAATGGACTGTATTCAGTTCCCATCTCCTCATGCGAAAGCGGAAACACCCCTCGTGACAGGGTTTATTATCCCCTAGACTTCAACGCACAGCTTGCGGTGAATGCCCTCTATATGTCGGCGATCGGTGATATTCTCAACGACAAGGAGCTGAGCTTTCGGTATAAGAGGCTGTATTTCTCCCTGAAGACCAGGATAAACTCATTGATGTGGGATCCTGATAAGAATTTCTACTTTGATCTTGATATCAAGGAAAACAGGGTTAAGAACAAGTTCATCGGAGCCTACTGGGCTATGCTTGCTGAGATTCCTAATGACGAACGTGCTGCCTATATGATTGCAGATCTGCACGATCCCAAGGAATTCGGTACGGATAACCCTTTCCCCGGAGTTCCCGTATCCTCTCCTGCTTTTAGCGAGAAGGGAAATGGCCACTGCGGTGGTGTTCTTTCGGTAAATACGTTTATAGTTATCAAAGCCTTGGAGAAATTCAACCAGTTTGTCTTTGCCCGGGAGTGTGCTATTAGGCATATGTACTATCTGCTAGATACCCTCCACCCTGATGCTGAGACCATCGGCGATGTCTGGGAGGCCTATCTCCCCAATAAGGAAGGGTGTTCCGTAACTAAGGAAATTCCCGGTTTCCCGCGCAGGCGTCTCATGCCTTTTGCAGGACTTGTGACTATCACCCTGATGATAGAAAATATCATAGGACTGGACATTTCCCTACCTCGTAAGACGGTAAACTGGGTCATGCCTTCCCTTGAGGCTATGGGTATAGAGAATCTCTCATTGAAGCGCAACATGATTACAATTCTCAGCAATAAAACCGAACGTGGTTGGGAAATTCGCCTCGAGTCTGAAAAACTCTACTATTTCACCATTGAGATTCTCGGCGAGAACAAGAAGAAAACCCTTCCCATTCCTTCCGGAAAATGCTCCATGCTGATAGATAAGTTGTAAAAATATGGCTTGGATGGGAAAACTCTTCGGAGGAACTTTGGGGTTCATGTTTGGTGGACCCCTAGGAATGATTGCTGGAATTGCCTTCGGGCATATGTTTGATAAAGCTGGATCTCTTGTACCTGGAGATCAGTACTATGCTTCCCAAGATCAGTCACAGATGATGTTCTTTGTGGGAGCATTTTCTATGCTTGCTCGGATTGCCTCAATCGATGGTGCTGTTACTGCGAGT
>CAXYZP010000058.1:0-8036 GCA_964293175.1 uncultured Sphaerochaeta sp. | reverse complement strand
CCAGCTCGTTTCTCGCGGCTAGGTTTGTACCCACGTTTTTTGGAGATGATGGCTACAGTTACCATCAGACATATGGTCATGATGAAGCCTGGGATATATCCGGCAGCGAACATCCTTCCCACCGATGCACTTGCGATCAAGGCATAGATGATAAGGTTAATTCCTGGCGGTATGACCGGAGTGACAGCTGAGGAGGCTGCTGTGATCGCAGTTGAGAACGCCTTGTCGTATCCTCGTTTCTCCATTTCTGGTACGAGCATCTTACTCTGCATAGCCGCATCAGCGTTTGCTGAGCCGGAAACGCCTCCCATGAGCATACTGAGCAGGACGTTGACCTGTGCAAGTCCACCGGACATGTGACCGGTAAGCACATCGGCAAACTGCATAAGTTTCTGGCTGATACCTGCGTAGTTCATGATGGAGCCCGCCATGATGAAGAAAGGAATCGCCAGCAAGGGAAATGACTGGGTACTGGTTACGAACTTCTGTAGGAGAAGATCGACTGGGGAGCTTGTGTCAATGACAGCGAAATAGAAGAGAGAGGATCCAAACAGTGCATAGGCAATGGGGATACTCGAGAAATAGAGAATGAACACCATGATAGCCGGTACATATGACAACATACGTTATACCTCCCCTTGTAGTTCTTTTGGAGCTTTGCAATCCCGAATGAGAAAGACAACTGAGTAGACAGTCATGAGAGCGAAACTCACCAGAATAGAGGCACTTATGTAGCCGGTGGAGATATTGAGCACCGGGGTAGGCTTCTTATAGGAGAGGCTCAGGTAGATGACTGCTATATAGGTAATGTACCCGTTGATAAGCAATAGGATGCAATCAACGATAATGGTAACGATTTTTTTCGTAGTTGGTGGACACATATTGACGAGCATATCGACTCCCACATGTATCTGAAGTTTGTACCCGGCAGCAGCACCGAGGAAAACACTCCAAACAAAGCAGCTGGTTGCTACTTCTTCGGACCAGTTAATGCCCATATTAAAGAAATAACGTAATATGACATTCAGCATGACCAAAACGGTCGTAACAATAAGAAACGCACTTGAAAAGATGATTTCAAAATTCAGGAAGAACTTTTTTATATTTTGCTTCATTGAGTTTCACCCCCTTTGGACATAATACAGGCCGACCTTCCTGCGCACAACCAAATTGTTTGATCGGAGCAAGCGGTCGGCCTGTTTGGATTTTTCTACCTTACTTGTTCATCTTTGCAAGTTCAGCCTGCAAAGTTTTGTAGATACCAGGGGTTACTCCCTTCATGTTGGCATATACGGGTTCTGCAACTGCTACGAAAGCGGGATAGTCAACTTCGTTGAACATATTGCCCTTAGCCTCGAGCATTGCCTTGGTTGCTTCGTAGTTGTTATTGATTTCACTCTTCATCTGCTCAGCACCTGCACTAAACTCTTCCTGGATGATAGTCTGGAATTTTTCAGGAATGCTATTGAACAGGTCGTTGTTGATGTATACACCACAAGTTCCGAGGAAATGCTTGGTGAAGGCCATGTTCTTGGCTACTTCTGCGCTTCCATTGGATCCATAGGCATCCATGGTTCCTTCCAAGCCATCAACTACACCCTGCTGTACTGCAGAAAGGGTTTCACTGAAAGCAAGGGGGGTAGCGGTTGCGCCCATTGCATTGATGGTATCAATGAAGAGCTGGCTACCAGGAGTACGAATCTTCATGCCCTTAAGGTCGGCAGGAGTGGTAATGACCTTATTGGTCTTGAAGTTACGGAACCCAAAGATGTAGTCGAGTGCGAGAACCTTAATATTATGCTTCTCTTGCACTTCTTTAATCATGCCTTTTACCAAGGGGGTTTTGATCATATACTCGTATGCCTCAAAGGAGTCATAGAGCATTGGACCGACCAGAGCGTTAAAGTCAGCTACATAGTCACCAAGGTAGGAAGGGTCTTCAACGGAGATGAACTTAGCACCACGTGCAACCTGTTCAACGCCATCTTTATAGACAGAGAGCTGTCCCTGGGGGTAATGCTGGATTTCAATAGCACCGTTGGTACGGGTTTTGATATTGTCAACGACAATGTTCAAAGATTTTGTAAGCTGTTCATTGGGAGCAAACACGTGGCTCATTTTTAGTACGAGCTTGTAATTGTCTTCGCTTTTGGTTTCCTGCGTTCCTTGTGCCATGATAGGCGAAAGGACCAAAACGAGAATCATGAGAGCAAAAAGTACTTTTTTCATTCTTTCCTCCAAATTATTCGCTATAGTAAGCATGATAGTTCAACACTATTCAGCAGAGTTTTATCATGTTCATACCACGAATTTCTTTCATTGTACGGTACAAAATTGATATTGTCAAATTTTATCTCTGATTTATCCCTCCCTAGACAGAGTTGCACCTACTGTATAGAGACTTTCTTCTTGCTATATTTGCTTAATAGTGCTTAACTTTAGACAGCACGAAAGAAGGAGTGTATAGTATGGGAAAAAAGAAAGTCACCTTGAAGGATATAGGTGATGCTGCTGGTCTTTCAGCAGCAAGTGTTTCCATGATCTTAGCGAAAAAAAGCCTTTCTAGGTTTTCTCCCAACACCGTTGATAGGGTATATGCCCTGGCCCGTGACCTCGGCTATGAGAGGCGCAGCGACAAATACTCCAGAAAGGTACTGGTCATTATCTGTCCGTCAGTTATAAACCCGTATTTTGCAACTCTTATCCAAGGGATGGAACAAGAAGCGACCCAACGTGGCATTGATACCATGCTGTTCACTACGTACTGGGATACCGATAAAGAGCAGAAGGTATGTGAATTTGCCAGAGACCCGATGGTGGCCGGGGTGGTATTCGCCATGATACCCCAGCAACCTGAACTTGCACGAAAACTCAATGAGACGGTTCCTGTGGTGGCAGTCGGAGATAAGCAGAATGAATCGGGACTTGATACGGTGGATGTGAACAACTTCACTGCCGGTTCTCTTGTTGGCAAGCACCTCTTAAAGCTAGGACATCAGAAAGTTGCCTACATCTCCACCAGCCTCAACACTGAGCACAGTGCCAGGGTGCGTCGGTATGAAGGGCTCAAGGCAGAGTTCAAGCTTGCTGGAGACGATTGTAAGCTCTCCCTCTTTACCTCTGATATTCTTTCCTCCACAGAACTGAACACTGTCGATATCGAACATAAGACAGGGTATGAGCTTGCCAAACGATGCATACAGGAAACTCCGGAGGTAACTGCAATTGTTGCTATTAACGATATGGTGGCCTATGGAATTATCGATGCGATCCATGATGCGGGCTTTCGTATTCCCCAGGACTACAGTGTCTGTGGCTTTGACAATATTTACCCCTCATCCTTTAGTGGGGTGAGCCTTACCACTGTGGAGCACTTCATCATCCAGGTAGGGAAGAGTGCCATCCGCCTCATCTCAGATAAGATAGCGAAAAAAGCCTCTATGAATGTGGATTCTGATGCTGTTACTAGGGTGGAGTACCGCTGTAAGCTTATAGTTCGTACCTCTACAGGGGCTCCGGGGAAGCGATAGTCTGGTTTGTGTGATGACAACACCCTCAATACGTATTACCATAGATTGATTTTCAATACGTGGGGGTGGTGGATATGGGACATAAGGAAAAGAATCAGATATTTGATAAAAACAAGCAATACTTCAAGTTCTGCATGTATGGATTTTTAAAAAACCTCAGGTTTTTTGAACCTTTCCTTCTGTTAATCTTTCTAGGCAAAGGGCTTTCCTATCTTGAGATAGGCACCCTCTATGCCGCTAGGGAGATCAGCATAAATATCCTGGAAATTCCCTCCGGCTTGATGGCTGATACTATTGGACGAAGACTGACCATGGTCCTCTCTCTCCTCTCATACATACTATCCTTTTTTATCTTTTATGCAGTCTCTTCCTATACCTTGCTCTTTCTTGCCATGATAGCTTTTGCCTTTGGTGATGCTTTTCGCACCGGCACTCACAAGGCGATGATCTTTGACTATCTGCACTCTAAAGGGTGGGATTCACAGCGTACCTATTACTACGGGCATACGCGGGCATGGTCCCAATGGGGCTCCGCTCTCTCTGCCCTTGCTGCGGCCTTCCTGGTCTTCTGGCAAGGCTCATACAAGTCGGTATTCCTATTTACGACTGTTCCCTACACCTTGAACCTCTTTTTGATCATGTCCTATCCGAAATATCTTGACGGACCTCATCACACCGACGACCGTAAAATCTCAGAGGTCTTCATGACGGTCTTCCGTTCTTTACTCTCCAGTGTAAAAGATCCTAAGCTTTTGAGGATTATTGCCAACCAATCGCTATACAGTGGGTATTACAAGGCATGTAAGGATTATCTGCAGCCAATCTTGAAGACCTTAGCCTTGAGCTTGCCTATATTGCTGGCGTTTGACGATCAAAAGAGAACAGCTCTTATGGTCGGCCTGGTCTATTCTATCCTCTATGGGGCAACAGCTATGGTTTCCAGCCGGTCGGGGAAGTTTGCCCGACGTTTTGGGGAGCTTGCAACACCGCTTAATCTGACCATGATGGTTGGACTGGCATTAGGCCTGCTCAGTGGTATATTTTTACACTTTGCTTGGGTTACTGTAGCCGTAGCGCTCTATTTGGGTATCTATGTGCTGGAGAACCTGAGAAAACCCATGGGCATCACCTACGTGAGCGAGCATATGGAACAGGACTCGCTTGCGTCCGCCCTGTCGGTGGAGTCGCAGGCAGAGTCCTTGGTCGCTGCAGCGATCGCTCTGATGCTTGGTTTGTTTTCAACCCTGTTCGGGGTCGGACTGGGAATACTCATTGTCTCAGCCATCTGTGGCTTGCTTGCCATGTTGGTATGGCTACCCAAAGAAGCATGAGAAAGACTAGGCCTTTCTCATGCTATCTACCATCACTCTTCTGATTCGGGCACTTCTAGAATCTCTATCAGATCAACAGGCTCCAGTCTGAAGGGGGAGCCTTTACCTTCGTAGAAGGCATGGTCTGCAACAAAGTGGATATGTAGGTCTGTATAGACTATCTGGCGGTCAAGCTTTTTATTCACAACCGTCGTGTTAATCTTCCCATACATGCCTTTTCCTCCGAAGGGAGAGGGCAGTATTCCTCGTACAGACTCGACCTTGACCTCAAAATGATCATCTAAGGTGATAAAATCACCCAACCCTGCCAGGCCAAGCTCTTTGAAATGGATCATCTTTGCTGCAATATCCACATGGGTCCTGTTGAGCTTACGTACTTTCATAGTGTCGCTGGCAATGATGTCTATCAGCTTACGCTTATCGTCACCAAGAAATCCATCAAGGGCTATGACACCCGGTTTCATCTGTTCTTGTATCCTGTCATATTCAGGGGTCTGTTTCATCATTAGCTCCTTATCATGAGAATTTGTCGTAGAAGATGTTCTCTTCAGGAACTTTCACCTCGTGGAGAACTTTTATACAGGCATCGATCATGCCGGGGCTTCCACAGAGATAGGCTTCACTGGAGGGAGCTTCATCGACCATCCTACGTACCACATCGGTAATGAGTCCCACTTCGCCTTCCCACTTATCCTCCGGTAGAGGTTCGCTCAAGGCAGGAACAAACTTGAAGTTGGGCATTTTCTTTTCCAACTCAGCCATCTCATCCAATAGGAAGAGGTCTCGCTTGGATCGTGCCCCAAAGAAGTAGGTAGCTTTGCGCTTGATACCCTGCTTCTCCATATCCAGGAGCATACTCTTGATAGGGGCCATACCCGAGCCTCCGGCTATGAAGATAATATTATTGTCCGTCTCTCTGAGGAAGAAGTCGCCATAGGGGCCGTTGATGGTTACCTTATCCCCTTCCTTAAGGATCTCATGTACATAGGTTGTGCAGATGCCATTGGGAACTAGGCGGATCTCAAGCTCCACATGGGTACTGTCTCCAGGAGGGGAGGCCATCGAGTAGGCTCGGTAGACACTTTCGTCCAGGTCTCCGTATTCAGGAACCTCAAACTGGACGTACTGACCTGCTTTGGTGGTTATCGCAGAGGGGTCTTTCAGCAGTAGTCTCACCTCCTTGATGTCATGGGTGAGGTCTCGGATGCTCTCTACTACTGTAGCGAACTCCTTGACGAGGAATAGCTCATCGGGGATGACAATGGATACGTCACTTTTAACCTTGAACTGACAGGAGAGTCTGACATGCTGTTTTTTCTCTTCGTCTGTTATCCAGGGCAGTTCTGTAGGAAGGTATTCACCTCCACCTTCGGTTACCTGCACCTTACACAGGCCACAGGAGCCGCGTCCTCCACAGGCGGAAGGGATGAAGACCCCTTCCTGTTTGAGAGCGGTTAAGAGCGGTTGCCCTCCATCGACCTCAAACTCCTTTGTTCCGTTATTAACATCAATCTTTACTATTCCATAGTTGCCTATGGTGGCATCAGCGATGACCATCAAGATGGCAAGAAAGACAGAGATGAGACTTATGATGCCGATACTTATCAGTAATGTTGTTACCATCATAAGCTCCTTAGGATATTGCGATCATGCCAGAGAAACCCATGAAAGCCATGGCCATGAATCCAGCTATTATCAGGGTTATTCCAGGACCCTCAAGGCCTGGGGGAACTTTGGCGTTTTTTAGTTTTTGCCGGATACCTGCCATTGCTATAATGGCGATAAACCAGCCGATGCCACTACCCAATCCAAAGAGGAAGGAGGTAAGGAAGGTGTACTCACGGATGACCATGAACAAGCTCACTCCGAGAATCGCACAGTTTACTGTGATAAGGGGTAAAAATATCCCCAAGGACTGATACAGTGGTTCGCTATAACGTTCGATGGTCATCTCTGTCAGTTGCACAAAAGCTGCAATGACGATGATGAAGACGATGAAGCGAAGGTATTCCAGGCCGAAGGGTATCAGGAGGTACTGGTAGACAAGCCAGTTCAAGGGGGTGGTCGTGGCCATCACAAAAATGACCGCCACACCCAGGCCTGTGGATGTCTTGAGCTCTTTGGAGACTGAGAGGAAGGAGCACATTCCCAGATAATTGGTAAGCAGGATGTTGCCAGTAAAGATCGAGGCAAAGAATACTGCAAAAGGCATTATTGATTCGTTCATGCTTTTTCCTCCTTCATGATGGTTTCGCGGATGACCCAGATGAAAATCGCCAACACGAAGAATCCTCCGGGTGGCATGATCATGATGGACCAGTTAGTCCACCAGGATCCTAAGATCTGGTATCCCCAGAGGGTTCCTGTTCCCAGCAACTCCCTGACAAAAGCGATGGCCAGCAGCACATAGGCATATCCCAGACCCGATGCAAGACCGTCCACAAGGGAGAGCATCGGCTTGTTCTGTAGGGCGAAGGCTTCGATGCGTCCCATGATGATGCAGTTGGTTATGATCAGACCTACATAGGGTCCGAGCTGTTTCCACATCTCAGGATAGAAGGCCTTCAGCACAATATCGACGATGATGACGAACGTGGCGATCACCATGGTCTCTACCATCATGCGGATACGCGAGGGGATATGGTTGCGAAGTAGCGATATCGTCCAGCTTGAAAGGGCGGTGGTGAACATCACTCCCAAGACCATTACCATGGTATTTTGCAGCTTGTTGGTTACTGCCAAGGTTGAACAGATGCCCAAGATCTGGACAAAAACAGGGTTGTTCTTGCCCAAGGGTTCTATAAAAGTCTTTCGTAGTTTGCTCTTGGCCATGTTACTCTCCTCTGATGATGCGCTTGGCATCCGTTGCAGCGCGGTTGGTCAGGTTTCTGAAATATTCTGAAGTGCGGGTTGCCCCTGTGATGGCATCGACCTCGTTGGGTTCTTTCGCTGTACCCTCATTCACCAAGGTGAACGGTGATTTTTTCCCTTGGAACTGCTTGGTGAACCAAGGCTCCTCTATACGGGCTCCCAAACCGGGCGTCTCGTTCTGGCTTACGATCGCAAGACCGGAGAAGGTGGTGAGGTCTTCCTCCAAGCCAACCATGATGGCTATGGTTCCCCAAAGCCCCGGACCCTGCATAGGAAGGATAAATCGCTTGCCATCAGAGCTTTG
>CAXYZP010000057.1:0-8154 GCA_964293175.1 uncultured Sphaerochaeta sp. | reverse complement strand
GGTAAGGGTGAGGGAGAAGTTGTAAAGGCTGTGTTTCAATCCAGTCTCGATGCTTAGAGGAGCTCCTCCAAAAGGAGGCCCAAGTGAAGAAGGTAGAACAAAGTCTATTGTTTCCATTGGATTCGCAAGATAGGTTCCCGTTATCTCCAGGTCGATGGTAGGTCCATACCCTGTCCTTGCATCCTTACGGTCAAGGACGGAGAGTTCGGTCTCCCCTCTTGCCTGTTGCAACTGAATGTTGTTGGATAGCAACAAGCCTTCCAGTTCTGCTTCTGTAAAGGTTGCCGCGTAGGCGAGCATCGGAAAAAGTAAGCATAGGGTTAGTAGTATAAGGGTTTTCTTGTTCATGATAGTTCAGCCTTCTTGCGTAGGACGCCCCTCTCAGTACGATAATAGAGGACAGGAATGATGAAGAGGGTTATCAGGGTGGAAGTAAACAATCCACCTGCGATAGCCTGTCCGAGCGGTGCGTATATCTCAGCGCCTTCGCCTGTGGCCAAGGCCATGGGGACGACTCCCAGCATCGTGGTGATGGTTGTCATGAATATGGGCCTGATGCGTGATGCACTGCCCTCTGCAATGGCCTTCACCAAGGACTCCTCGCTCTCCAGCTCGAGAATTCTTTCACTCTTTTGGTCTTCTTGCTTCTGTCTTCTCAGGAGGTTCACATAGTCGATGAGGATGATACCGTTGTTTACCACAATACCACCCAAGGCTATGACCCCAAGCAGGGAGACGATGCTGATCGTAGATCCAAAGCCTAAGAGTCCTAGCACCACTCCGATAATACAGAACGGTATGGATACTATGATAATGGCAGGTTGTCTGAACCGCTCAAACTGGATGACCATGACAGTATAGACAAGGAACCAGGCAATGAGCAGGGCAGAGACAACAGGAGGGATGGACTCCTCTATCAGTTGGAGCACGCCACCAGAGAGACTGGTCACGCCATCGACCAAAGGTTCTGCTTCGAGGTACTCATTCATCCGTTGGAGCACCAACGATGTGTCCTCATCGACAAGAGAGGCACCTATAGTGATAGTCTTTGCACGGTCTGTGTGGTTGATCTCGCTCAAGGAAGGCTGCACTTCAAGCTTCGCCACCGACGAAAGGGGGATCGAAGAGCCTCCCATGGAATAGAGGTATATGGCGTTGAGGGTATCTTCTGTAAAAGGTTTGTCTGTAGCATCGCTACCTACTTTGATATGAAAACGCTCGCCACGCTTATCGGTGTATGTGGCAGCTTCCATACCCTCCACGAGGATCCTACTGGTCAGGGCCGCTTCATAACTGTTTACGCCAAGCCTGTTAAGACTGTCTCGGTCCATAGCCAATACCAGCTGGTTTGCATCAAAGGATGTATCGACCCGAGTAGAGACGACCGCCTTGTCCTGCTGCAGGTGGGCCTGGATGCGCTGAGCTTCACCGAAGAGCAAGCCAAGGTCTTCACTTACCAGTGTAATACCGTAGCCGCCCCCGCCTGTAACAAAGCCCAAGAGCTTGTCAAAGCCACCATTCTCAATACGGGTGGTGACATCAGGAACCTCTGTAGCGATAAGGCCCTGCAGGGCAAACATGATCTCATGCACCCCTCGCTTACGCTCGGCCACAGGGACCAGTACCACTCTGTTGTAGGCCATGTTCGAATTGCTTCCCCCTATCATGGTGTCACTCATCCCTGAATAGGTTATCAAGTCCTGCAACTCAGGCACTTCCGAACGAATAAGGCTTTCCACGAGTGCGCTACGCTCTTGGGTCTGTTCCAGGCTATATCCCTGGGGAAACTCCATATGAACGTAGAAGTCACTGTTATCAGTAGAAGGTAGGAAGGTGAAGCCAACCTTTGTAATGGTAAATGCTGACAGCACCAGGATACTGATGCAGATTACCAGGATAAAAGCACTGTGCGATAGACTCCAATCCAAGGCGCGTGCATACCCACGTTCGATCGAAGCCAGCTTACGGTTGAACCTGCTGGTTTTTACCGGAGGGGCGGTCGGTCGTAGCAGCAACTTGGCAAAAAAGGGGACAAAAATGACTGCAACCAAGAAGGATCCTGCCAGAGCTAGGATCAAAGTGATCGCAATATCCTTGAATATCATGCCGATAATGCCACTGAGCATTGCAATGGGAATGAAGACAACAATAGTGGTGAGCGTTGAAGCGAAGATAGGAGCGCCTACCTCATCACTCGCCCTATCGATACTCTCTGTGACAGAATAGTCACCAGTCCGGTAGTATCGGTATATCTGCTCCAGCATGACGATAGAGCCGTCTACAACCATTCCCAAGGCGGCTACCAACCCAGACAGGCTCATCAAGTTAACGGTGATGCCCATGATGCGCATTCCAATGAATGCAAACAGCAGGGACAGGGGAATGGAGAAGGCTATGATAAGTGTCGAGCGTGTATCACCCAAGAAGAGAACGATGACCAGAATGGCCATGATAATTCCAGCCAGGCCACTTCTGAGGACGGTGTACAGCGATGCCATGGTAGTCCGGCTGTCGTCCCCTATGATGGAGAAACTGAGAGCTCCCCCACTCTTTTGCTCCTCCTTTTCAAGCAAGGCCCTGATAGCCTTGTTAATCTTCACGATATTTCCATCACTGCGTTTGGTCACATTGGCAACCAGCAGTGATTCGTTGTCAGTTTCGACTACATAGGCAGGCTCAGGATAGCGCAAGGAGACGGTGGCAATATCTTCAAGCCTGATGGGAGTCCCCATCTCGGTATACCCGACGGTAACACCCTTGAGATCCTCTAATGAGGTGAACTCGCCGCCATACCTGAGGTCGAGGGTTTTTCCCTGATACTCTGCCGTTCCCAAGGGAAGGCGGCTGTTCGCATAGTCGATGAGGGTGAATACCTGTGTTACGCTGATCTTCTTTGCAGCAAGGTCCTCCAAGCGAAGCTGTACAAACGCTTCAAGCTCTTGCTCTCCATGGACGGTGACTTCAGCCACACCCTTGATCTGGTTTATGGCTGGGAGAAGCTCATCCTGGACATAGGAAGTAACCCTTCCCAAGTCTTTACCCCCTGCAATGGAGAACGTTAGAATGGGAAGCATGCTAGCTCCCCCTACCAGAGCTATGGGTTCGCCTTCGAGGTTCTTGGGAAGGTCGGAGAACAGGGTCGCTATCCTATAGCGGACCTCTTCAAGTTGGTCGTAGGGATCGACACCATCCTGATAATAGATGGTTATCATACTCATGGAATTACTTGAAACGGAATCCATAGATTTATAGTTAGGTAACGTTACAAACTCAGCTTCGAGGATATTGGTGACCTCTTCCTCCACATCCTCTGCCCCAGCTCCTGGATAGACGGAGAGAACCATGATGGACGGCAGGTTAATGTCGCTCATAAACTCAATGTTCTGTCCTGAAAAACTATAGAAGCCAAAGGCTATGAGTACTATAAGCAGCATCCCGATGATGACAGGGTGGCGTATTGCTTGCTTGGATACTTTCACAAAAGGTCTCCTTTAACTCGGACCTTTTGGTTGTCAAACAGAACATGCTGGCCATCGACAACGAAGTAGCTCGTCTGATAGGCCTCGGGAACCTTGAAGAACTCTTCGTCTTCAAGCTCGACAGGCATGCGCACATATTCGGCACAATCTGTCTCAGGATGATAGATATACCACGACCCGTCGCTTTTTCGTATCGATTGGTCCATGCGATAGACACCCTCTTGCTCCTGGTAGGTAATGCTGACCGCTACGGCCATACCCGGGCGCACAAGCTCTTCCCCATTCTCCAGACGGGCCTCAACCGTAAAGGTCTTTGACTCACTCTGGATAAAGGGGTCGATATGCAAAAGAACAGCCTCGATGGGAGTATCCCACTTGGAACTGGTTATCTCAATACGCAGATCATCGGGGTTATTCCAAAATCTCTCATAGTACATTTCAGGGACCTCAACCTTTACTACAAGGCTGGAGAGGTCTGCCATAACAGCAAGAGGTTGCTGCCCTCCGGTAAGGCTGCCTACAGAGCTGTTCTTTGTCAGGATGGTTCCTGTTACAGGGGCAAGAACCGTCGAATACCCGAGTTGCAGACTAGCCAGGTCATACTGGGCTTGGGCTGCATCACGTTGGGCTTTCGCCTGATCATAATTCTGTTCGGTTGTTGCTTTGTTCTTGTAAAGAGAGGCTATCCTGGTAAAGGTGCTTTCACTTGCCAAGTAAGCGGCCTCTGCCTGCTTAACCTGCTGCAGGAAGGGTTCGCTGTCAATGGTAGCCAATACCTCGTCTTTCTTTATGTGTTGCCCTACAGAGACAGGAAACGTCTCTATGGTGCCGCTTACCAGAGCAATGACAGGTATTGTATCTTGAGCCTGCACATAGGCGGGAAAGATCCCACGCTTAGATACTCTACCTATGTGAGGCTGCTGAACAACAACCAAAGGTTTGGGTGGAGTGTAGACAATCTTATCCTGTTTGCCGAGGAATATATCCACGGCGATCAGGATAAGGACAATGATGGCTACCAAAACGGCATACCTTGCTACGATAGAGACTATATTTCGAGAACCTTTTTTCATATTTACGACACCTTACACGTGTCTAAAACTTACTCACGAAAAGTCAGAGAGGCAACTAACCATTTACCGTGGGACATCAGCAATAAATAGGTTGCCCTCTACTTCCAGTTGATATTCCGCTAAACCAGCAGCCACCACATAACATTCCCCCTTGGTGATGACTACCTTGTCACCTCCATTGGTAAAGGTTGCTTCGCCTTCAGTACAAAACAGGAGTTCAATGCTTTTTCGGTCGTGGATATGGTAGGAGCCTGTAGGACAGACCATCAGATGAAACTCTTCGGTTGGGGTAAGCAGGTGTTTTCTTCCTGACTTGCCGACCAAGGTCAATACACGCTCCACATCTTTGCCCTTGATCTCCAAAATCTTTAACAGCTCATGTACATCGACCTTCTTGTTAGTGAGACCTCCACGCAAGACGTTGTCCGAAGAGCTCATCAGCTCTATCCCATTACCCAGCACATAGGCATGAAGTGTCCTTGGCTCAAGATAGAGGGCCTCACCCGCAGCAAGGTGCTTCACGTTGAGCAGGAAGGGACTGAACAGGCCTGGATCTTGGGGATACATTTCAAAGCAGGTCAGGGCTATGCCCTTGCTTTCAAGGAAAAGGCCATCAGGGGAGGAAAAAGGGAGGTCCTCTCTCTCACGTAAAGAGGTGATGTACTCCTTGATAAGGGGCACAAGCTCTTCTTTCTTCATAGTGTATAGCTGCTCAAAAAGTATGGCCAACTCTTCATCGGGTGTTTGTGAATCTTCATCAATTTCAGAGAAGTGCGCAGCATATCCGACAGGAATGAGGGATTTCAAGATAGGGAGAATCTTGTCCAAGGGGCGGAACGCACACATAGCAGTAAGGGGTGTGAGGGCATAGATGACCTCAGCCTTCCTATTGGGATCCTTGTAGTTCCAGAGTTCCTTGGGAAACCGGTTACGGAAAGCATTTTCACCTTCCCACCCTTCCCTAGCCTGAAACTCAGAGGGATGACATTGGATTGAAAGGGGGCGATCAATAGCCAGGACCTTAAGCAAAAGGGGTAAATCAGGACCAAACCAATCCAGGTGGGCCTGTCCGTACCAGTGCAGGGGATCCTTAAGCAGGAAATCAGAAAGCGTCTGGCCCGTGCCGTCTATAAGGGATTCTCCACTAGGATGGGTTCCCATCCAGAGTTCTGCTTTAGGCTTTCCATCAGGTTTTTGCCCGATGAGCGTAGGGATAAAAGACAAATTGCCCCAATCGTACTCTTTAACTTGCGCCTTGATCTTGACAATATTCATACGAGCCTCCGCCTACAAGTATACGGGGCTTCGCTTTGTATAGCAAATAGAAAAATGACCCTCCGTTTTTAGGAGGGTCACACATGGGAACAAACGATCAGTTACTTTGCATACAAACGGGGAAGAACCGCCATTGCTACAGCAAACGCAGCTAGAGCAGCGATCCAGGCAACCAGAACGTTCAGGAAGATTCCACCAAAGATAAATCCGATCAAGGCACAGGCTGCTACAGTTACCGCATAGGGCATCTGGGTTGCAACGTGCTCAAGGTGAGGACATCCAGCACCGGTTGATGAGAGAATGGTCGTATCACTGATGGGAGAGGCGTGGTCTCCAAAGACCGCACCACCGAGAACTGCACTTACGCTGATCATTGCTGCGTTGAGCAGAGCTGAACCATCGAGGCCCTTGGCCTGGCCAAGTCCGACGGCTATAGGCATCACAAGGGGAATCATGATGGCGAATGTGCCCCATGAGGTTCCCGTTGAGAAGGAGATCAAGGCAGAGAGGGCAAAGGCAATGATAGGAATGAGGGCGATGGGGAAACCACCTCCGACAACCAGTTCACTGAGGTATGCTGCAAGACCAAGCCCGCCATCTTCAGGGCTGTTCTTAATGACAGATCCGATGGTCCAAGCCATGGTAAGGATGATCAGGGCAGGAACCATACTTTTGATGCCTTCACTAATAGCATCGCTTGCACCCTTCATGGTAAAGAGCTTGCGCCCAATGTAGTAGACAGAAGAAATGGACAAGGTAAATATGACTGAATAGAAGAGAGCCATGGATGCATCTGTATTGTTGAACGCATCACCAAGACTCATGGAAGCCATTGCAGCACCTAAGGTAGGGATAGCATCACCGTCGATGGCTCCAAGGTAGGTTGTCATGGGGAAGAGCGTCACAGCAGAGGCTATGAGCACGATGATAGGCAACAACATGTCCAAAGGCTTAGCCTTGGCAGCATTTGCTTCACCACCATCATCGATCTCTCCGGGAGCCGGACCGTACTCTTCGTTATACAGTTTGCCAGTCTCTTTGGCATAGGCAATGCTTTTGGCCATAGGACCGTAGTTGCGTCCGGTCAGGATGATATAGAGCACCATGCCTAGGGTAAGCAGTGCGTAGAGGTTATAAGGTACTGAACGCATGAAGAAAGAGAACTCACTGATTCCCAGAACTGAGAATCCTTCAGAACCCTTTACAATGGACATGACTGTGATGACCCAACTGGAAATGGGAACGATGATACAGACAGGAGCTGCAGTGGAGTCAAGGATGTAGGCAAGCTGTGCGCGGGAAACACCGTTCTTATCGGTGATGGGGCGCATGACAGTCCCTACTGCAAGGCTGTTGAAGTAGTCATCGATAAAGATGAGCAATCCACAGAACCAGGTCATCAGGAGGCTTGTCTTGGAGGTATGAAGCTTGTCAGCTGCCCAACGGCCAAAAGCACGGGCAGAACCGGTTCTGCTGAGCATTCCTACCAATCCGCCAAGGAGGGCACAGAACAATAAGATGCGGATGTTCCATCCGTCATTCAATGAATCTGCGATCATGTCGGTAAGATTGATAATTGCCATAAGGGGATTCCCTCCAGCAACGATCAGTGCTCCTGAAAAGATACCCAAGAACAACGATACCATTACATCCTTGGTAATGAATGCCAGGGTAATAGTAAGTACGGGTGGAATAAGACCCCAAATTCCAAAGCTTGCCATAATAGACCTCTCTCTAAGTAATATGGCAAAACTATAGCATAGGAATAGTTACAAAGTACAGAAGAAATCATCAATAATGTATTAATATTTACAAATTGTTATTAAAATAACACATAGTATAACATATACAAGATAATCAGGAAAACAACCCTCTTGTCTGGACTAAGGAATTGCCCTCCTTTCGAGGGAGGGCAATCACCATGAGAGAGGACAATCACTAGCGAGAGATAAGGGAGAATCGCAGAGAGAGGGCATCGATAGCCTTGTCTCCAAGATCATTACCATACTCTAGCTGGTAGTACGCTGCATCAAGATGGAAGATGAGCAGGTCTAGCCCAACACCAACACTCTTATACCCTTTATTAAGTCCTACACGGACATCAAGGAAGGAGAGCAATCTGACTGAAGCACCAAGCCTGGTCTGTTCGAAGAATCCTCTTGTCAGGGCATCATCTTTCAATTCACTAAGAGCCATAATATCAAGCACGTCAACTGCGATGATCGGCTTGATGAGAGACCCTAAGGAAGGAGCCCAGGTAATACCAGCATCGAGTTTCCAACCATCGTCGAATTCGAAGGTATCAGTGGTGTAAGGTGCTGAAGTGG
>CAXYZP010000056.1:0-8167 GCA_964293175.1 uncultured Sphaerochaeta sp. | reverse complement strand
ATAACCATAGGGGTTGAGAACGCAGTTTTGATAGCTATCAAGGCAACTCGAAACAGCTTGAGGTCCCCACCTACGATCAATGGAACGCGACCCACCTCGTTCCCTGCCGGATGGTCGCGGAACTGCCCGGCCAGGATATCGTGGGGTGGGCCGCGTTGAGTGCAGTGAGCAGCAGGGTCGCCTACAGAGGTGTGGCCGAACTTTCCATCTATGTCGGCACGCGCTACCGAAGGCAGGGAATCGGACACACGTTGCTGTCTCACCTGATCGTCGAATCGGAGAAAGCCGGATTCTGGACCCTACAGGCGGTCATCCTCAGCGCGAATGAGGCGAGTCTCGCCTTGCATCTGGGGTGCGGCTTCAGGGTGGTGGGTATGCGGGAACGGATCGGACGCCTCGCCGACGGACGATGGTCCGATACCCTCTTGCTTGAGCGTCGCAGCAGCAATCCCGATTATCTTTCCTAGGTCGTCTTTCCCCTGGCAGAGATTGGCAATTCTGCGATCACCTGTCCATCGCTGACCAGATATGCCACATCGTATATCTTTAATTAGATGATATCACAGATAAATATCACTATTGATCTCATCCTATGATTACATATGAACCATGTCTCAAACACTAGAAGAAATGAGTGGGAAAGAAAAACTCAAACATAACATAGATCAATAATTTCTTTATCGTCTAATTGACATCTTTAAGAACCTTTCGGATGTGCCATCCCAACCGTTCCCTTGAGAAAATATCTAGCGCCCTCTGCCCAGAAAGCATCGAGGTCAAAAAAGTTGGAACATTTCTCCCGGAAACCCGAGTGAAGTAACAACCATGATACTCATCAAAATTGAGTTTATATTCCTCCTTGAAGATGTTGCTTGCCAAAGCGTTCACTACAACGATTGCCTTCGGAGCTAACCCAACGAGGATACTTTTTGTGATATCCATCTGATCTCTACCAAACTTATTGAGTACTCCAGTCTTTAGAAAAATTGACTTCCTCAGCTTCTCTTGTGATGTTTCCCTGAGGTAGAATAAGTCGATATGATTCCACATTTCAGCAGTCCCATCTAACAAATCACCAAAAGGTTTAAAATACGGATAGCACTTCATCATCTTCCGTTCTATGTCCAAGGCTTTTTCCAAAACGAAGTGATCTGATTTCGGAAACGAATAAAAATCTCTTATGTTGATATCCTTATAGAGAGTATCTCTCAGACCAGTTTCATACCCTTTTTCAGAAAAGGAAGGATTCAATCCAACATATGTGACGCGCTGACTTTCCAGCTTGTCAACGAAGAATGGCATGAGTCCATTCAGATATTCACTGGAAGTTGTTTCCCAAAGATTTATGAGCTTCATATTAATATCTTCCATATTTTCTCTCCAATTTTATTCCACGATCTATCAACAATTATGTACTTCAATCGACTTCGATAGGAATCAGTTCCTCTTTCCCGACAGGCAATCCATCGCTGATCCTGCTGTACCCTCCGAACCATGCTTCGGTGCAGGCATGGATGAAACCATCATCAGTGATGGGAAAACCGGATGCATCCCCCACGATGCAGTCGATGCCGCACATCGGACACATAAGCGTCTTGCCCTTGGGATGGGTCTCGTCCAACCACTCTAGATCCTTCTCCTTGTGTGGATCAAACTGATAGCCGCAGTAGAAGCAGGTGCAAACCGAGCTTGCGAGAATGTCCTTCTCATGGAAGATGGTCGCTTTGTGTGCTTGTTTGATAAACTCAGGTGAATACATTCTTTCCATACCATTTCTCTCCTTAATGGTGTTGTCGTACCAGGGCGGCCACCTGTGATCTCACGAACCCGACGCTGCCGGCGGGCAAGGAATCGACAGGAAACCACCTCACCTCGGAAAATTCCTGGTAACGGACAACTTTCCGCTTCTCGGAGAGCTGGCAGGCATATACTACAAAATGATAGACCAGTAAGTGCCTGCTCCAAAGATAGGTCAAGTCATTCGGATTGTCTACCATCAACTTGATTTCTTCCCGCGTTTCACGAATCGCGGTGGCTTTGTAATTCCGTTTCTTGTTCCCGTCGTAAGAATCCTCATCTTCCCACCCGCCGGCCGGGATCGACCATTTTCCCTTTTGCGGGTGATGGGATCTCAAGCCCAGCAGCACAGACAGCTGACCATCCTCGGCTTGGTGCCAGAAAAGGATTCCGGCTCCGTGGTATGGAACCTTGTTCGTCGGATGATGAAAACGATGGTGTTTCATGAAATAGCTCCACTTCCCTTGAGCGGGCATCCCTTCTTCTTTCCTATCATGCTGAAGGAATACGCCACTATGTCCACACGCTCCAAGACATCACGGGTTCTCTCTTGTTGTTCTTCACTCCATTCGGTCAGGTTACGCATGGGGATTACTTCCTTATTCATTTTGATGAAAAAATGCTTTATAAGTTTAGCACGCACCTCACCCTGTCTCAATCAAGAGATGCAAAGGATATCATAGGAGTACCAACTCACTATCGCTTTACTTTCTTCACACGTCTCTCGGTAAAATCCTAATTTGCGTCCGGAAGATATTGAGACTCCAAGGAGCCTTCGAGCAGCATGGGCTATCCAATTGTGTGCTGTACGATACGTAGATTTATTCTAAAATCAAAGCCGTCATTGCGCAGGGGAAAACAATAGTGTTAGACTTGGGTAGGAACAAAACCCTTTAGGAATAAGCCATGCAGCTTCAAGTAATTCAATGGAATATCTCAGCTCGATCGGATCCGGATGAAATTGCGAGGTATCTTACTGGATGCATCCCCAATGATAAGCCTTTCATCATTTGTCTCCAAGAAGTCATTGAATCTAGTTTCCAAGTACTCAAAACCATCCTGCCTGCAGACGCTATGTATTACAGCCTCCATCTGAGACCAAGAGGTACACATGAGGGACGAAACAGAGCCCTTGGTGTTGCTATCTTTGGTTTCAACCTTACCGGGGTGAGCTGCTCACTTGTCGATCGGTCTGTCTTTCCTGAAAGGGCGCTCGATGCAACGTTTTGCCTTAACCAAGAAAAAATCAGGATCCTGAATTTTCATAGCCTGACCGGAGTGGACTACAAGAAGGCAAAATCTAGCAACTTCGCATCCTTGGCAGATCATCTACAAGCAAACCCGGACATTGATTTCATGTGCTTCGATGCGAATGAACCACGTATTGATAGCCTCTTTGCTGAAAAACGAGAATTCTATGATAATCGGGACAGGGGAACAAAAGCCGCCTTATTGATGGGAGCCAAGCCTTCCCACAATCTTCAAGATGCGTTGGTGCAATATCTGCTCTCACAGGGGGAAGTTGAAGATAAGAACCCTCTCGCTACATCTTTCATTACCGGAAAGACTTGTCGGAGATATGATCATGTGTATGCTCATAAGTCATGGAGAGTGGAATACATAGAATACCGGTATGATGATGCAATCCGTCATACGAGTGATCACGCGGTTGTGGTTGGACTTTTCTCCAAATAATAAAGGGAAGAAGCCAATATTCTGAGCAATCTTGTATCAGCGTTTGGGGTTAAATATTAACCTCGAGGGAAAACACCACATTCAGGTGAATATGTCTTCCCCATAGTTTGACTCCTTATCACTTAAAAAATTCAACGCCCCTGATCCTGCACAAGTCCCGCCTCAGAGCCAGATCATGGATCTCGCCATACAACCATTTCTTCGGATCCTTCTTGATATCCACGAAATGTTCGATACTCCGGTGCTGGAACATTGGCAGTTCCTTGAGTGTCCCAAGATCCAGGTTTTCTATCGCTTCATACAGCAACCGTGCTTGCTCAAGGCGTTTTCTCTTATGTTCAGGGTCCAGCTCATCGTGGATATCCTCAGCCAACAACCGTATCGTTCCATATCTTGCCTTCACATCCGGTTCTATTGTCTCAACCCAGCGAAGTAGTTCCTCATCTATTTGATCCAATACGGGGTCCTCATTGGGGACGATCAGCATGTTTGTGCGCTGAGAGTAGACCAATCTCCTACGAATCAACAGGTCCGCCTGACTCTTCAGGCGCTCATGAAAATCTGGCGGCATGCTCTCCAGGACCATGATGATTGTCTGATGCGAGCTCTCACGGATGGAAGGTGCCTCTTTTCCCCGGTACCAGTTGTGTGGATCGTGGATGTCCAGCGAGGCAAGGTCGTCGGCCGACACTGCCTTGAGGATCTCCAGCAATGCATGTCCGAAATCGATATACAGATCTTCTTGCCCATGATCTGCACAGAACCTCCGGTACAAGGAGTTCACATAGACGGGCTCGATCCCACAGTAAAACAACTCCCGAAGAATGAGCATTTTTCGTCGCGTCGGCTTGGAAGCGAATTCCGATGAGGACGGATCGAAGAAGGTCTTGAGATCCAACCCGTAACTGTCTTCCTCGTACAGCCAAGATCCATGGGCAAACAGCTTGTCATTCCATATTCTCCACATATCCGATTCTGGCATCCTTAGTCCTCCTTCAATGCGTCATACATTCGCTTGTCCGACCAATGCGTCCAGGAGATTGTAGTCTTCCTGGTCCAGGAGGGGATTGCCGTTGCCGACGACCTTGAATTCCGGATGGAGGAGGCTGTGCTCAAGCAGGATGATCCGCTTCCTGGTTCCCAAGGTCTTCCCGCTTTTCAACTGTGCCGATAAATCTGATGAAGAAGATTCCAGCATTCTCAGCACCACCTCGTGTTCGGTGATTTCCGGGGGATCGGACTTGACGGTCCGATACCAATTCATGGGGGCATTGTTGTCGATGTCCCTCAGATCCCACACGATGATTTCCTTGATGAGCTCAAGCAGGAGCAGTCCATAATCCTGATACGGCTTATCGAGATGTGTTTCCTTGCAATTTGCCTTGTAAGATCCGTCCAGCATTGCCGGAGTGATTCCCGACTGGAACAGCTCCTTGAGGACCAACATCTTGTATACGTTAGGGAATCCCTTGAATTCCTCCGTATCGGGATCGAAGAACATGCTGAGGGACCACTTCCTCCCCTCCTCCCGATAGAGCCATGAGCCGTGTTCGTATAGCTGTTCGTTGATCTGTTTATAGGAGTCCCCGCTGTTTTCCTTCATGCTGAAATTCTCCTTTTGATCGGTTCCGGAGCCATCAATTGCCCAAGGCACCGATCTTCAAGTGCTCACCTTCATCCACCCTCCTGGGTTAATTCTTACATGCTTTTAGTCACTCCTCGAGAATCGCTTGGATGTCAGGTTTGGTATGTGTGATCAGCTTGCTCAATCGGTCAAGCAAGTTTTCCATATCATACTTGAATCGTAGTTCAATTCCGCTGACACTGGTCTTCTTGTATGCTTTATAATCGTTCTCTTCGAGATACTTCTGAAGAATCCCGGAGATCTTTTCTATCTTCAATTCATTGATCCCGTTGATGAGCAGAGCCTTCTCATTGAAACTGAATAACAATTTGACTGACTTGATCACTTCACTCTCAGGTTCCGGGAATAACCACACCTTGTAGCTCATGTTCCAATTGTCCCAATAATCGCCTGCATACCAGAGATGAAAATATCTGAAAGCCGGATATCCCATTCCAGCCCACCGGCTCCTCTTTGTCGGCATCAAAGAGAAATCCAGTTTGGATCCCAGTCTGGTATAGAGTTCCTCACACACTTTGGTGATCCCATCATCCTTCTTGACCGGACCCGTGAGGCTCGTTGTGGTTCGTTCAGCAGCTCCGATCAACAGATTCTCCACTCCGGCCACAGGAAGGATCGTGGTGGATTGCAGATAGTAATTGCCGTGTTCAGCATCGTGGTAAGGTGTCACCTGCACGCACTTGATGTCGAGTTTGTAATTGTCAATCAGCCAATACACGGCACTGGTCACTTCCTTGGCGAATCGGTGGGAAACCAGGATTATCCGCTGCCGCTTGTTCAAATCCTCCATCGAGCCATCCTCAATGAATTCAGCAATCTCATTCTCGAGCGAAGTGTCCTCATCATTGGTATGGTTCCGATACTTCGCGAAATAGGTAAGCACTTCATCCTTGGAGAATTTTGACAAGTATGAGGCATACTTGATCGCCTGCCACTCCAGGTTTGAACCCGAGTCATCCCGCTTCAATTCGATCACGACCACATTGCCTGCCTTGTCGAGGGCAATCAAGTCAGGCCGTTCCCTGGTGTTGGAGAAAAAGCTCAACTCCTTGCCGATGATCAAAAGTTCCTCCCCAAGGATCTGCGGATAGCCTTCGACCCATTCCTGGATGTCGTAACGTTCCTTGACTCCAATGGAAGAAAACTCGACTTCCTTCGTCTTGATCAACTTCTTTTCATCAATGTTGATCCTGTAGAGATTATTCTTTTCCATCTGGGACTCCTCTCAATGGTTTTTTGAAATAGGATCCGATAGGGCTTTATAAGTTTAGCACACGCCCCACCCCGTCTCAATCAAGAGATGCAAAGGATATCAAAAGGGGACCAAATCTCGGTCGCATCACTTTCTCCACATTTTTCTCGGTCAAATCCCATCTCGCATCCGGAAGGTATCGAGGTTCCAAGGAGCCTTCGAGCGGGATCCCCTACCCATGAACGCAATCGACTTCGACTCCACCAAGGATGAGGAAGGCTTTGTGCATCGAGGGTACGGTTTTCCGCTAAGAGATAGGGAGGGATACATGACCGAAAACGAGAAAAACCAAATCCACGAGATGCGCCGTCACGGATGCACCTATCGACATATCGCCAGCGTGCTTGCACTGAAAGAAGGGACGGTGAAGACCTATTGTGCGCGAGCAACCAAGAAAGGCCTCATTGCACCGGCCAAGCAGACTCAAGAGAGTTCATGCAAGCAATGTGGTACCCATATCGAACAAATTGCGAAACGGAAGGAAAAGATCTTCTGCTCGAAGGCTTGCAGCCAAAAATGGTGGAACACTCACTTACACCTAGTTGATCGATCTTCCAAAGCTTTGCACCACTTCACCTGCGCCAGATGTGGGAAGCGGTTCTCCGCTTATGGCAATCCCAACCGTAAATACTGTAGCCACGAGTGCTACATCAACGACCGTTACTACCAGGAGCCTTGTGATGGACAATAACCTCTTTGCATCAGAAGTGGACTACCAGCTTTCGTTGTCCATTGCCGAAAGTTTGCTCAGAGCAGGACATCTGACCAACGGAGAGTTCATCGCGACTAGGACTTTGTTGCTTGAAAAATATCGTCCTCCGATCGGGATATTGTTGGCTGAGGTTGGTTGACTATCGTGGCTTTAAGAGTGATTGATACAATACAATCAATTACTTGCAGGAGAAAGATATGAATCGTTTTTCAACAAAGAATGAAGCTCGTAGGAGGGAGGTAGGGCTATGCCAAAGGTAACCAAGATCGATCGCAGCATTACACGTCTTCCTACGAAAAAGCGAGTGGCAGCCTATGCACGTGTTTCGGTCGACTCGGATGAGTTGATGCAATCCTTAGCCGCACAGGTCAGCCACTACAGTGCTCTGATCCAAGCCAATCCCTCATGGGAATATGTAGGGGTGTATGCGGATGCAGGAATATCCGGTACGGGGATGAGACATCGCAGCGAGTTCAGACGGCTCATAGCCGATTGTGAGAGAGGCAAGATAGACATCATCCTCACCAAGAGCATCAGTCGTTTTGCGCGCAATACCGTCGATTTGCTCAAGACTGTGAGAAGCCTGAGGGAACGCAACATCTCGGTGCGTTTTGAGCGGGAAAATATCGACTCGCTCACTGGAGATGGCGAGCTGATGCTCTCCATCCTCGCTTCCTATGCACAGGAAGAAAGTTATTCGATCAGTGAGAACGTCAAATGGGGTATTCGTAAACGCTTCTCCCAAGGGCGCTTCCTTGCCTACAACATTTATGGATACCAGTGGGTTGAGGACCATTTCGAGATCATCGAAAAGGAAGCCGAGGCAATTCGGTTCATGTACCGCGCTTTCGCCGACGGTATGATGCTCACCGAAATCTCTGATGCTTTGGCAAGGCAGGGCATCTTCAATAGAAAAGGTCTTCCATTTGGTAAGACTTCGATCCATCGGATCCTCGATCAGGAGAAATATCGAGGGTGCAGCATCCTGCAGCGTACATACGTCCAAAGCCACATCACCCACCAGATGAAGATGAACCACCGGCGGCTCCCCCGTTTCGGGGTGGAG
>CAXYZP010000055.1:0-8192 GCA_964293175.1 uncultured Sphaerochaeta sp. | reverse complement strand
GCCTTTCTCATGCAGGGTCTTGAATACCCACCAGATGGACTCCATGTAGTCCGTATCCATGGTACGGTACCCGTTATCCCAATCGACCCAACGCCCCATCCTGTTGATGGTATTCTCCCACTCCTTGGTATAGCGCAGGACAATCGATCGGCACTGTTCGTTAAAATTGGCGACACCGTACTCATGGATGGCAGAAGGACCGCTGATACCCAGGGTCTTCTCCATCTCAAACTCTACAGGAAGGCCGTGGCAATCCCAACCGAATCGGCGGTGCACACGTTTGCCCTTCATGGTCTGGTAACGAGGAATTGCGTCCTTAATGGTCCCAGGGACCAGATGGCCAAAATGGGGAAGGCCCGTAGCAAAGGGAGGCCCGTCATAAAAGACGAACTCATCCTCTTGTGGACGCATAGTGATCGATTTTCCAAAAATATCCTCTTTCTGCCAAAAAGAGAGGATACCCTCTTCCATTGCAGGGAAATCAACTCTTGTAGTTACTGGACGAAACATAGACGCTCCTTGTTCCCGGAAGCCTTGGTGAACTTCCGCATTAGTGCCATTCTATTCATAATTGGGCGAAATGACAACCTTTGCCAACCATTATTACAGTTGACCTTTCCTGTTTGTACGAGTAGTGTGGCAGTATGCAAACCTTCCCTGTCTCTTCTTCGATACAACGATTTTCCTCTCGCTTTAAAGCAGCCGGATTCTCCCTCTATATTGTGGGTGGGGCTATTCGGGATTATCTGTTAGGTTTGGACAATGAAGACTTTGACTTTACCACCGATGCCGAGCCCAATGAGGTGAAAGCCTTGTTCGGACATGTCATCCCGACAGGCATTGAACATGGAACGGTCACCGTCATATTTGAAAAGCAGATGTTTGAAGTCACTACCTTCCGAAGTGAAGGAACCTATCTCGATGGAAGGCACCCAAGTTCGGTGACCTTCATCAGAAATTTGGAAGAGGACCTCAAACGACGGGACTTCACGATAAATGCCTTTGCAGCCGACTGCACTACAGGGGTCATCATAGACCTCAACGGCGGCATGGACGATCTGAAAAAGAAAACCATCAGAGCCATCGGCATCCCCAAGAAACGATTTGAGGAGGATGCCCTTCGTATCTTCCGTGCGTGCAGGATCGCTTCAAAACTGAATTTCAGCATTGAAGACGAGACCCTTCTCGCTATGAAGAGTGAAAAAGAAAATCTCAAAAATGTAAGTGCCGAACGTATCCGAGAAGAGCTGTTCAAGCTGGTAGGATCAGACCATCCCAAAGTGGGACTGGCATATATGCATCAGAGCAGTGTGCTCTCCACCCTCTTCCCCTCCCTCGCCAAAGGCGATGGGATCTTTCAAGGGGGCATGCATACCCAAGACATACTGCAACACAACATAACTGCCTGCCAAGCAGCAGCTGACAGGGCCTTCCCTCTCGCTGTACGCCTTGCCGCCCTTTTTCATGACATAGGAAAGACCGAGGTCATCAAAGAAGGTGAAACGAGGAATACCTTCCATTCTCATGAGAGCGTCTCAGCAAAACAGACCAAAGCCATCATGCAGTATCTGAAGTCCAGTAAAGAACAGATACGGATAGTCTCCCATCTGGTGAAAGAGCATATGTTCAACTACCAGAGCGACTGGAGTGACAGCGCGGTGAGAAGATTCATTACCCGTGTGGGTCTTGAAGACATCCCCCTACTCTTCCAATTACGTATAGCTGACCAGATAGCAATCCATGGCGAGCCAAACACACAACTCATTGACGAACTGCAAACAAGGATCGATGGGATCCTTGCGGCAAAAGATGCCTTGAATATCAAGGATCTGGCTATAGGCGGCAATGATTTGATGAAAATGGGGATTATGGGAAAAAGCATCGGAAGTACTCTGACCTATCTGCTGGAAACGGTCCTTGATGATCCTTCTCAGAACAATGCTGAGCAACTGCTCACCATAGCAAAGAACTATCAGGAGAGAGTCGGGACCACCACAGAATCATAAGCCAGCTTGGCAGCATTCTGCTCAGCATCCTTCTTGCTCCGCCCCTGTGCCGGACCAAAACTCACATCGTTTACCTGCACAGACACGAAAAAAGTAAACTCATGCTCGGGCCCTGTCTTCTTCACCAAGGTGTAGACGGGACATTTTCTCCACTTCTTTTGCATGAACTCTTGTAGGCTGGTCTTGTAGTCGCGATGGTAATCATACTTGAGCACCGCATCAATCTGCTCCTCAAGATAGAGCATGACAAATTCTTTGGCCTTTTCAAAACCACTATCGAGGTAACAAGCGGCAAACAGGGCTTCCATACAGTCAGCAAGCAGGGTTTTCTTATCCCTGCCTCCACTGTTCTCCTCACCCTTTCCGATAAGCAGATACTGATCCACATTAAGTTTACGTGCGATCATGGTAAGGCTGTCCTCGCTGACGACCACACTCTTGATTTTTGAGAAATCACCCTCCTGCTTGGCAGGAAGATTTCTTAAAAGCCAATCGGCGACGCACATACCCAGGACACTATCCCCGAGAAACTCCAGCCTTTCGTTGTTTCCAACCTCTTCTGTCGTTTCATTTGCAAACGACCGATGCGTAAAGGCAAGGTTAAGCAGGTTGAGATTATCACATTTCATGTTGCTTGCTTCTTTAAAAGCAAGAAGCTCCCGTTTTCTCGAAGGAGAAATAGCGGGAGCTTTTCCAAAAGCAAATTGATCCATAGAACCTATGCCTTATAGTTGAGTTGTAAGAAAGTCTACTGCATCCTTGACGGTTTCAAACTCGTTAGCCTTCTCATCAGGAATGGAAATGCCCATTTCCTCTTCGATGGCATATACCAACTCATAGGTATCCAAGCTATCAGCTCCTAGATCCTTCCTGAAGGAAGCATCCATTGTGATTTTTGCAGCATCGATTTCCAGCTTATCAGCGATAAGCGCTTTGATTTTTTCAAAAACTTCTTTATTATCCATTACTAATTATCTCCTAAAATGGGAACTATTTGTCTTGCAGTTCAATTACCTGAACACCACGATAAAAGCCGCACTTGGGACATACGCGATGAGGTACTACCATGTTACCACAGGTACCACAACGTGAAAGGGTTGGAAGAGCAAGACGCATGTTTGCTGCCTTGCGGGAAGCTGAACTAGCTTTTGAAGTCTTATATTTAGGTGTTGCCATGTTGTAAATCCTCTTATCCTACGCAAAATTTTGACACTTAGGGAAGAATAACGAAAAACCCCTATTGCGTCAACAACTAAACCCATATTTGAAGCTCTTGTTCCAAACAATCCTCATGAATTGTATGGCAAAGAACGAATTAGCTAAAAAACTAGAGAAAATTTCTTTCATAGAGCAAGTAAGAAACTTCCATCAGAAAAATTAATTGAACAATTTTATCCTATCGCCCATCATCGTTACTACCAAGGGAGGAACCATAGGGGAAATATCAGCACCATAGGCAGCCATCTCTTTAATTGCACTTGAGCGAAGCATGAAATACTTGGGGCTCGTAGGCATAAAAAGAACCTCCAAGGTGCTGTTCAGCTGCTTGTTGGTCATAGCAAGCTCAAACTCATACCCGAAGTCTACAAGGGCGCGTACGCCTCGTATCATTACCCCTACGCCATGTTCCTGTGCGAACTGCACAACGAGGCCAGGATAGGAGACAACCTCTATGTTGTCATATTCCTTGAGAAGTTCGGCAAGCATGTCCCTACGTTCCAAGGCGGTGAACAGACAGGTCTTCTGCACATTGTCAGCCACTACGACAAAAAGCTTGTCATACAGGGCAGCACTGCGTTCAATGATATCTAGATGCCCATTGGTGGGAGGATCGAAAGAGCCCGGAAGCATCGCTACATTTCTTGAAGCCATCATTTCTTGCTTGCCTCCACATACTTCTTCATAGTATCCAAAGTCTCAGGTGTTTCCCAGATGATCCTCTTGGTAAAGGAAAATCCAGCTTCCTCATTCGGTTCAACAACGGCAAAGGTTCCCCGTCCTATATAACTTACTTTCTGCTTATCAGTGAGGTGTTCATCTTTGGCAATCTTTTCTAAGACACAGTCAAAGTGACAGAACCCTCCTTCGGGATGGGTAAGGGCACTGGCAATGTTCTCTATTACTTTGCCACACAGAGGACAGTCCACCATCGGCTCCTCTATACGTCTGACCGGCAAAGGAGGAAGGTTGCTATGATACGGCACCTTTACCTGGGAAGGCAACAGGGTATTCATGGGCTTTTTGCTGAGCTCAGGTGTTCCTTTGGCCTTAGAATTCCGTTTTTTTCGTTTACGGTCCCTCTTGCGGTTACTGTTTTCCCTTTTAGGCTGGTTGGCGGTAGGGGGTTTTTTCTTGCTCTCTGGTTCCATATGATCCTCTAAAGCTACCCTATCCTGTTTTTAGCTAATGAGCAAGATGCTAAAAAGCAAAAAGGACGGCATCATAGTGATGTCGCCCTTTTTCTTGTATAGCAATAGGTGAAGAACTAAGCTTTCTTTCTATGAATGAGTTCTTTGACTTTTGCCTTCTTGCCAACCTTGTCTCGGAGGTAGTACAGTTTGGCACGTCTTACGCGGCCTCTTCTCATAACCTCAACTCGTTCGACACGAGGGGAATGCAGGGGGAAAATCCTTTCTACGCCGACACCATAAGAAATTTTTCTTACAGTAAACGTGCGACGGATACCACCATTATTCTTAGCAAGTACGATTCCTTCGAAGATCTGAACACGTTCGTTAGTACCTTCGATAATCTTAAAATATACCTTAACGGTATCACCAACACTGAAATTTTCAGCATTTTCCTTCATCTGTTCTGACTCAATAGCCTTAATTACATCCATTGTCTACGGTCCCCTTCGCCCTATGTTCTTTCAATTCTAATAACATCTTCCTAGAGTTCACATCCAAGGATGCCGTCTCCAAAAGATCCGGTCGGTTCAACAAAGTCTTCTCCAACCGCTTCTTTAGTCGCCATTGACCTATATTGGCATGATGTCCGCTCAATAATACCGCAGGGACACTTTTTGAGCAATAGGTCTCAGGCCTAGTATAGTGAGGATATTCAAGCAATCCGTCAGAAAAGCTCTCTTCTGTAAGAGAGTCGGAACTGATGACCCCTTCAATGAGCCGATAAACGGCATCAACAATCACCAGTGTGGATACTTCCCCACTGCTGATCACATAATCTCCAATACTAATCTCGTCATCAACATATAGGTCAATCACCCGTTGGTCAATACCTTCGTAATGACCACAAATAAAGACCAACTCATCTTCCAAGCTCAGGTTTTCAGCGTACGCCTGAGTGAATTTCTTACCGGAAGGCGAGGGAAAAACCACTCGCTTACCTTCAGCCTCTATCGAAGCCAGAGCATCACACAGGGGAGCACATTGTATCACCATCCCAGCCCCACCGCCAAAAGGAGCATCATCACAAGAGCGATGACGATCTTTGGCAAATAGACGGAAGTCAATTATGTTGTACTGCACCAAGTTGCTTTCTACAGCACGCTTCATGATTGAATTCTTGAAAAACCCCTCCACCATCTCCGGAAAGAGGGTGACTATATGAATCTTCACGCCAAGATCCAAGGGGCTATCAGTTCAATGGTGCGACTCTCCAAATCAACTGCTCCGATAAATTGTTCCAAATAAGGAACCATGTATCGTTTGCCGTCAGTGGCGAGCACTTCTAAAAGCACAGTCTGTGCCCCCTCAAGACCTTTCTCTACTGTTGCCAATGTGACACCATCATGCACCAAGGTGCATCCGATGAGATCGGTAACATAGTATTGGCCCTTTTTAAGGGGATCAGCTTTACTTCGTTCAACCATCAGGCGACAACCTGCAAGGGCTCTCGCATCCTCCGGGTTATCATACCCGGCGAACTTCATCAGAGCTTGTGTCCCTTGCATCCTGAATTTTTCAATGGCTACAGTAAGCTCAGTCCCATCCTTATGACGCAAGACAACCTCCTTGAGTTTCCTCAAGTTGGTACAGTCTTCATTATTTGGGAGGATTTTTACTTCACCGCGTATACCAAAGGTACTTTGCACGGTTGCAGTATAGAGCATCTCTTCCATAATCAATCCAGAATTTCCAGCACGGCACGCTTGCCACTTTTGGTGGCAGAGGCACTCAGGATGGTCCTGATAGCCTTTGCAATGCGCCCTTGCTTGCCAATTACCTTGCCAACATCTTCACTGGCTACCCTCAGCTCAAGGATTGTGGACTTTTCGCCCTCAACCACATTGATGCTGACTGCATCAGGGACATCAACTAAGGATTTCACAATGTATTCTACAAGATCCTTTTCCACAACGTTCTCCTGGAACTTATTCCTGGACAGTTCTGGTAATGGTTATGCCATTGCGGTTAAGCAACTGTCTGACGGTATCGCTTGGCTGTGCCCCTTTGGCAATCCAACTGTTGATCTTCTCAACATCAAGAACCACCTGTGCTTCCTTACTCTGAAGGGGGTGGTACTGTCCGACCTCATCAAGGGTCCGGCTTTTTGTAGCAGCTCTGGAATCCATTACGACTATTCTGTAATCAGGTCTTTTCTTGGATCCAAAACGCTTCAATCTCATGCTTGTGCTCACTTCAATTCCTCCTACGAATTCAACTCTACATACCCATCTGTTTAAGCATTGCAGCCTGGTATTTTTTATTTTTTGCTAACTTTCTCATGGTAAGTCGCATCTTCTCAAACTTTTTGATCATCCTGTTCACATCAGAGAGTGAAGTTCCACTACCTAAAGCGATTCTTTTTCTCCGAGTAGGGCCCATTATACGGTAATTCACCCGTTCCGCATAGGTCATGGAGTAGATGATTGCCTTTTCTCGGATAATTTCTTTCTTATCGAAATCATCCTCACTGACCTGACCCTTCGCACCAGGAATCATATCAAGAATCTGTTCCATCGATCCCATCTTGTCCATACGGTTGAGCTGATCAAGATAATCCTGCAAGTCGAAGGTGTTCTTAGCCATCTTCTCTTGCATCTTCAGGGCATCAGATTCGCTGATAGTCTCCTGAGCCTTCTCCACAAGGGAGACAACGTCTCCCATTCCAAGGATACGGCTTGCAATACGATCGGGATAAAACGGCTCAAGATCTTCAATCTTTTCACCGACACCAATGAACTTAATCGGCTTTCCGACAACAGAGCGCAAGGAAAGGGCAGCACCACCACGGGTATCACTGTCGAATTTGGAGAGCACGACACCTGTGATGCCTACCTTCTCTTCAAACTCTTGGGCAATGGCAACTGCATTCTGACCTGTCATGGAGTCAGCTACAAAGAGTGTCTCATCGGGCTTGAGGGCATCCTTGATGCGCATAATCTCAGCCATGAGTGTCTCATCGAGGTGCATACGTCCGCTGGTATCGACGATAAGCACATCATGTTGCTCTTTCTTGGCAAGCTTAAGGGCTTTAGAAACAACCTTTACCGGGTTCTTCTCCCCTTCAATGGTAAATACAGGTACCCCTACTGATTCTCCAAGGACCTGCAACTGCAAAATGGCCGCAGGGCGTACAAGGTCCGCAGCGACGAGCATCGGCCTCCTACCCTCTTTTTTCAGTCTATGGGCAAGCTTGGCAGAAGTCGTGGTCTTACCAGAACCCTGCAACCCCATCATCAGGATGACAGATGTGGTATCAGGTCCCTTAAGCAGGAGCTTCTGATTATCTTCATCACCAAGCAGGGCAACCATGCGGTCGTAGACAATCTTTACAAACTGCTGGCCAGGATCGATGGATTTGAGGACTTTCTCCCCCATCGCATCTTCCATGGTGCCATTTATAAACCGTCTGACAACGCGTAGGTTGACGTCAGCGTCAAGCAGGGCGACCTTGATTTCCTCAACGGCGTCCTGAATATTCTTCTCTGTTAACTTGGACTTTCCAGCCAGCGTACGCATAATGCCAGAAAATTTATCACTTATTGAATCAAACACTATTCTTCTCTATTATAATGGTCATACAAGTTACATCTTATACCGCAATCATGGCAGTGGTGTCAAGGCTTCGTTTGGGCAGAACCAGACTCATCGAAGAGGACTTCCTTGGCCTCATCGTTGAGGATGCCTGCCTCGCCTTCTACTTTGTCTATACGGTAGCTAACCATTGTCGACACGCCTGGTTCCATCTGCGTCACACCCAACAAGGTATCGCTTCCCA
>CAXYZP010000054.1:0-8215 GCA_964293175.1 uncultured Sphaerochaeta sp. | reverse complement strand
ACCCACACCTCATTGATAGGAAACTCCTGAGCCAAGCCCTTCTGCTCGAAGCTTGTGGTCGGTCTCCATTCCTTGGGAGGGGCAAAGCCCTCATAGGGATTGGTAAGGGAAGGGACCTTTGCAAAGACATCCAGCATCTGGAAGGCATACTCCTCCCAATCGGTGACACAGTAGATGTATCCACCCTTCTCTAGCTTGCTGGCTATGAGCTTTGCTAAGGGTTCCTGGATGAGTCTTCTCTTCTGATGTTTCTTCTTTGGCCAAGGATCGGGAAAGAAGATATGAAAGCCTGCAACAGAGCCTTCGGCTATCATATGGGTAAGGACTTCCACAGCGTCAAAGCGCATAATGCGTATATTATCCAAGTCATCGTTTCCGATGAGGCTGAGCAGCTTGGCAAAGCCTGAAAGGAAGACCTCAAGACCCAGATAGTTGTATTCAGGACGAGCCTTGGCGATCCTATGGGACGAAGTGCCCATACCGAAGCCTATCTCTATGATCACAGGCTTGTCGTTGCCGAAGACTTTCTTGAAATCAAGAATTTCCCTCTGATACTCTATGACATGGCTCGGGTAATACTGGCGCAGAGCCTCCAGTTGAAAAGGCTTGAGGCCAGCAGAACGCAATACAAAACTCTTGATCGTCCTTGGGGTGCCAAATTCACGATCCTCTACCTTTGCCAGTGTTGGGATCTCATCAAATATGCTCTCCATAGTACCTCCTACAGCAGTCGCTGCAGCTGTTCCATCAGGAACAGCGCCTTGTCTCGCAAGGAGACTGCATCAATCTTAATATACATGAAATTCATCCGTCTGTGATCAAGGGAGACTCGCTTATTGCTCAAAGCTATAAGGGCCATCACCTTCTGGACATTCAACTTGGCAACTCTACCGAACTCCAAGGTTACGGTGCCCTTGCGGTCAGTCAGGTGCACAATGGAGAGTTTGCGGCAGAGAATTTTGATCTCAGCAATATACAGCAGGTTGGCAACCTCTTCTGGAAGAGGACCGAACCGGTCTGCCAACTCGCTGTTGAGTTGTTGCAGCTGTTTTTCGTCAAAAATGGAGGCTATCTTGCGATAGATATCAAACTTGACCTGAGGAGCCTTGATATAGGAGTCGGGAATGAAGCCCGTATATTCGAGTTCGAGGAATACTTCCTTCTCCTCTTCACGCTCGCCACCCTTCTGCAGATCGGCGATCGCCTCATCAAGGATTCTGATGTACATGTCCAACCCGACAGAAGCGAGCTGTCCGCTCTGCTCCCTACCCAGAAGGTTACCCGTCCCCCTGATCTCCATATCCTTCATGGCAACCTTAAAACCTGATCCCAGTTCAGTATTCTCACTGATGATCTTCAGACGCTTGAGTGCTATTTCACTCAGGGCGCTGCCCTGGGGATAGAAAAGGTATGCATAGGCCTGACGGTCTTGGCGGCCCACCCTTCCCCGTAATTGATAGAGCTGGGAGAGACCATAACGGTCTGCCCTGTCGATGATGATGGTATTCACATTGGGTATGTCGATCCCGTTCTCAATGATCGTCGTAGATACCAGGACCTGAATGCCCTGATGGACAAATCGGCGCATGGTATCTTCCAGTTTTGAGCTGGTCATCTGGCCATGAGCACTCTCTATGATAAGTTCGGGCATGTTCTGAGAGAGCATACTCACCACATTATCGAGGGTCTCGATCCTGTTGTGCAGATAGAAAGCCTGCCCTCCCCGGGCGACTTCCTCACGGATGGCGCGGTAGATGACATACTCATCATACTCATCAATGGTGGTCTTGATAGGCCTCCTGGCTATAGGAGGGGTGGTAAGAAGCGACATGTCACGAATCTTCAGCAACGACATGTACAACGTCCTGGGAATCGGGGTTGCGCTCAAGGAAAGCGAGTCGATACTGGTTCGCACCGTCTTGATGCGCTCCTTGTCCTTAACCCCAAAGCGTTGCTCCTCATCCACGACAAGTAACCCAAGATCACGATACAGTATATCCTTCTGTAAGATCCTATGGGTACCGAAGAGTATGACCACCTTGCCCTCGGCAACGGCAAGCAGAGTCTTTTTCTGTTCTTTTTTGGGTACTATGCGCGACAGGTGGCCACACCTGATGGGAAAAGACCCTATACGCTTGAGAAAGTTGTCATAGTGTTGTTCAGCAAGGATGGTCGTCGGAGCAAGGAATGCTACCTGTTTCCCACCCATGACTGCCTTGAAGGCAGCACGGAAGGCTATCTCTGTCTTTCCATAGCCGACGTCCCCGCAAACCAGACGGTCCATGACCATCGGCTTCTCCATGTCTTCCTTGATATCCTCGATGCAGGTCAGCTGGTCAGCCGTCTCATCGAAAGGAAAGGAAGCCTCGAACTGCAGTTGCCAGTCGGTGTCCTTGGGAAAAGAATACCCGACACTGTTCTTACGCTTGGCATAGAGGGCGATGAGATGCTTTGCCAGGTCCTCAGCACTCTTACGGGCCTTCTTCTTCTTGTTCTCCCACCCCTGTCCTCCAAGGGTATCTTTTCGGGGGGCACCTGTTTCACTACCTATGTAGCGTTGGACCAGGTTGGCTTGCTCGATGGGGACATAGAGCATTTCCTTGTCAGAATACTCAATCTTGATAAAGTCCCGTTCGCGGTCAAAGCTGGAGACACGATCTATTTTGACGAACTGACCCACCCCGTAGTTCATATGGACGACATAGTCGCCCTCATTGAGGTCGACAAAAGAATCCAGAGGAGATGATTGGGTATGTTGCAGTGTCTTGACCACCTGACGGCGACGACCGAATATCTCATGTTCACAGATCGCAATGACCTTCTCATTGGGTATGGAGAAGCCACCCGATATCTCTCGGGTCTCCCACTGGAGAGCGGGAAAATCACTGAGCATCTGCATGAGGCGCTGCCTCTGCAGAAGGTTTTCGGTAAAGATGGTTACGTGCCACCCATCCTTATGCAGACTTTGCAACTCCTCCTTGAGCAAGACGAAATTACCGAAATACGAACGGGGCCCACCAATGTCGAATGAGTAGGCATCATCACTTTGGCCTGAAATATCAATGAGGGTCATCGCCTTGAGCGCACGTTTTTGAAAAGCGGGGAAATCAAAGAGAAGCTGATCGGGCTTCAAAGCATCTCGGTCTTCCAGAAACGCCTCACGGTAGAGGGCCTTTGCCTCAAGGGTGAGGCTATGGTAACTGGTAGCAAGCCTCTGATCCCCTACGAAGCAGAAAAAATCATCCTTGGAAAAATACTCCTCTATCGAGGAACTGAGCAGCTTGGCGCTGGAGGCGTCGACAAGCGAAAGGGAGAAGCTGCTCACCTTTGCTGTGGTTTCCTGGGTGACAGGGTTGAAGATGCTAATCTTACCCACCGTATCCCAGTCGGCATATATGCGATAAGGCTCGTCACTCTCATACGGAAAGATATCCATGACCTCCCCGCGTACGGAGAATTCACCGGGAGCGCTGGTAGCCACAGTGTTGATGTAGCCCGCACCTCCGAGCTCACCAGCAAGCTTTGTCGGGTCAAACGGGGAGTTTATCCGTATGTTCAGTTCTGCATCCCCAAGAGCCTTAGGGGAGACGACCGGACTCACAAAAGGTCGTAGGTGGGTGACGATGATGCCATGGCTACAATCCTTGATGGAGGAAAGCCGCTTCAGCTGGGAATATTCGATATCATCACCGGTAAAGGAGGAGTACAGCTTTCTGCCGTGGCTGGGAAGGTAGATGGTCTTTACCTCCTCCCGGCTTAGGGGAGTCTGCATGACACTCTTGGTATCGACGCGCAAACCGTTGTCCTTCAACAGGGCAAGGGCGCTTTCTTCAGTAGGGCAGATAACCCAGATACGCTTCTTTTCTCGTCTGCTGAGCAGACGCAAAAAGAGAGCCAAAGGATACCCTTCAAGTCCCTGTACAGAGAGGGAAGTGGCTCCAGAGGCATACGCCTTGTAGGCTGGACTGCTTTTGATATACGATTGAATAATCGTGGCGATAGGCATTTGCATAAGCGCCATTACACTATCATGAGCAAGAAGGTTATGCAATACAATGGAAATACAACTTGAAAGAGAAAAACTCGATATACTCGCAAAGGCAGTAGAGGACGCAGGCCTCTATGCAAAAGAACAACAACGGGAGATACACCGCTCCTACAAGACTGACGGTTCGGTCATCACAGAAACAGACCTTGCCATCTCAAAAAGGATACTCGCTGTAGTGAGCTCCCTCTTTCCCGAAGCGAACATCATCAGTGAAGAAACCCTCACACCCTTTAACCCTGAAGCACCCTTCACCTTTGTCCTGGACCCCATAGACGGAACTGATGTCTATTCCCAAGGCCTACCCTCCTGGGCAGTTGCCTTAGGTGTTCTGGATAAGAACCGAAAACCCGTGGGAGCATACATAGCAGCTCCCCGATGGGGCATTGGGACAGAAAGTCTGTTCGTTCGTCTGGACCCGGGATCTGACCTTCTGGTCAACAAAGAGGTCTGGCACCTTACAGGGGACAAGGACAGGGTCCGTCAGATAACCATGGGATCGAGCGGTCAGCGCCTCATGGACTTCTCCAATTTTCATGGCAAGATACGAATTTTAGGCAGCAGCATCCTACACATGCTCGCCCCAGTTCTCTATTCACACTTTCAAGGGTGTGTAAACCAGAGTTGTTTTGTCTGGGATATAGCGGCGAGCCATGCAGTGCTGCTCGCTTGCGGGATGGATATCCAGTATGTCGACGGATCGACTTTTGTCTATGACGATAGGTTTTTAATAGAAAGAAAGACCTTCTCACCCTCATTCTATGCAGGAACCGAGGCTTGCAGGACCGAGATGGCAAGCATCCTACCCGCTAGATAGAGGGAGTAGGAATCTTGCCCTTCTCGTACCAATTCCGAGCCAGGTAGATGAACGGGGTATCGAAGACAGCAACCACCCACTTCAGGACAAAGGTACTGATAAGTATCTGGACCAGCACCGAAGTGGGGTATATCCCCCAGAAAGCTATCAGGGTAAAGACCAGCGTATCAATGAGCTGGCTGACAAAGGTACTCAGGTTGTTTCTGAGCCAGAGATATCCCCTACCCGGCTTTTTCCTCTTCCAGAAATCAAAGGCCCATATGTCGTGGGTGTTGCTCAGTAGATAGGCCACTAGCGACCCTATTGCGATGCGGGGCATCAGACCGAATATGGTAGTAAGGGCTGGGTGGGCTATATCAGATGATGAAGGTTCGAACAAAAGCGCAACTTGCATCAGGACCGTCATAGAAAGCAGGGCGAAGAAACCAAACTTTACCGCTTTGGAAGACTCCTTCTTTCCATAAATCTCACTGAGAATATCTGTGACCAGGAAACTGGTCGCATAGACAATGTTGCCCAGGGTGGCCTCAATGCCGAATATCGACACATTCTTGGTGACCTGGATATTGGCGAGGATGATACTGATGGGAATCCAGATGTAGAGTCCCAGCTTACCCCAAAACCTATAGGCAAGCATGATCGCTGCAAAATCCAATATAAGAAGCAAAAACCATAAGAGTTCATTCATCGTCGTCCATCCTCGGCAGTAGTCACACCTCTTGTACGTTCAAGAGGTACCTATCAAGTGCATAATGATCTATGACCTCTTGGAGAAAGGAGTCCCGCACAGTAGCCACAATATCCAAAGCTGTGGTTGCAAGTACCCTTCTGAAGGATGGGTCAAAACCCCTTCCCTCCAGTTCAAACTTTCCCATTTCATCGAAGACAGCCAACCTTGCAGTTCCCATGTGCTCGATGATGCTTTGGTTTGCCCAGGCAAAGACCGCATCGTCGACAAAGAACCTTCCCTGTTTGCGTCCGGAGGGTAAGGCTTGCTCATCGAGAGCCACGCGCTCTTCGCATGAAAAGAGGTCTTTCAGTCTATAACAGGTTTTTTCTGGCTTGGCAAGGGAGACGAAACCACAAAGGCGGTTGGACGGATAGTTTTTATCCCGGAGGAATGCGAGCAAGGCTGTTGTCTTGCCACCGTCATACCCGCCAGTGATAAGGGTAATAGTCCTATTGTGCACCTAAGAAACCCTGCAGGACATCAAAGGCCTTCATGGAGTCCTCCCGCTTGATGACAAAGGTAAGTTCATTCATGGTAGAGACAATCTCTATGACGTTAATCTGTTCCCAGGCAAGACGGCGTACAGCCTCATAGACCACCCCGGGGGTCTGCAGAAAATCACCGGTAAAGACGAGCGAAAGGGCGACAAGATCCTCCATCTCATGCAAGACCTCCTCATCCTTGGCAAGTTCAGTAACCAAGGCCCGATACTTTTCACTGACAGCAAGGGAGACCTCATGGCTTCCTATGGTGATATTCAAGAAATCACCCTTCTCGGTAGAGACCTGGCCGTAGAGAGAACCAAGCTTGCTGATGAAACTGTCGCGTCTGACCAAGTTAAGGTCAAAAATATTGGTTTTCATCACAATTCCGTACTCGACACTGCTGTACTCATCCTTTATGGTACGCGCTTTCAGCTCATCGCCGTAACGCCTCAATGCCATCACAATAGCCGAGCTCTTCACGTCCTTGCCATAGGCCTTCTCAACCTCAGGATGGATAGCCTGGGCATAGTTGCTGAAGGATAGTATGCCATTGATAAGCATCTCATGTATGAAGGGGGATTTGTCCACGATTCGTTTGACGCAACTGCTAACAGACTCTGCCACTGTGTGCTCCTTGTATAATGTTATTATAATCACAAGTAACGCACAATTACAACAACATACTATGCTTTTGTATAAAAACTTACAGAATCATTCTCATCTATACAGGAATAGGGACTCTGCTCGTTTCTTGTTACACTATTTTACTGTAGGTGCTCTAGTCCATCTGGGCAAGGATAAGACTCGGGAAGTGAAACTGCTGCTCGAAATGCAGTAAGAGTTTTTTGACAAGTCTACCTTCGGAAGTATCGGCATAGCCCGATCTTGCTATGTACAGAAAATAGCGAACCATACATTTGCCTCATATTGTCTACTACTAGGACAGTGTCTAGTGTTTTTCCCTCACGTAACTCCACTATTTACCACAAAAACAACACTAGACGTTGAAAAACTACTACTTTATACCTATACTATTCCTAGGAGGAACGTCATGCGATGTCCCCATTGTGAAGAGATGAATGACAAAGTCCTGGAGTCCCGCCAGAATGCCAGTGGAACCGCCATACGAAGAAGGCGGGAATGTAATACCTGCGGCTACCGTTTTACCAGCTATGAACATATAGAGGACAAGCCTTTGATGGTCATCAAGCGGGACGGACGGCGCGAGCGCTTTGACCTGCATAAGATAGGCCGTGGCATACGTACCTGCACAGACAAGTTGGACATAAGTGAAAACAGGGTCGAGACGCTGTTGCACAACATAGAGGACGCCATCATGATCAAGGTGGGAAGCAAACGCGAGATTACCTCAGCCGATATAGGAGAGGAGACGCTCAAGCAACTCAAAGAGGTCAATCTGGTCGCCTATGTGCGCTTTGCAGCCGTATACAAGGCTTTTGATGACCTGGGTCAGTTTATCGCTGAGATCCAGCAACTGGGCAAGGAACTAGAATAGTCATCTGGCATCAAACCACTTGCCAGTGAGTGAAAGCGCGATGGAATCGTTGAGATGCTCGGGCTTGAGGATTTCGTTGGCACAATCAAGGGCGAAGTTATCGCTCATCCCGGCAACATAGTCATAGATAAGACGATCAAGGGAGCCATCATGTTTTAGATAGCTCTCCTGCATATCCTCAAGATGATGGAAGAACCCCATTGCAAGCATATTCTTCTCTGAGGCATACAGCTCCTCTTCAAATCCACAGGTCGCCCTGAGCATCTTCAGATAATCTACAATAAGAGTTATCAGGCGGGTAAAGTACCGCTCATACCCCTCGAGCAAGGGGCTTTTATAGATATTGCCATAGTTGAAGGCTATCATCGCCTCTATGGCCTCAAAACAGTAGTCGCTGAAGCATATGCCGTCCTTTTCGTTGGAATGGTCGATGACATCGTTGACCAGGGTATCGATCATCTTGGCATTTGTATTACCAAGACGATCGCGCACGATGGATGGCAACTGCTCAGCCTTAATGATGTTCAACCTGGTGGCGTCCTCAAAATCACGCCCTATATAGGCAATGGAATCACTGAAACGCACCACAGCCGCTTCGCTGGTGGGAGGGATAAGGCCCTTT
>CAXYZP010000053.1:0-8280 GCA_964293175.1 uncultured Sphaerochaeta sp. | reverse complement strand
TTTTGACCTTGGAGGCGGAGCATTCGTCACCTACGGTCCTACGTTTGATTCGACAAAGGGTAAGCCCTTCATGTACGGCGCTTTTGCCAAGCTTGGTCTTGCCTATCAGATTAACGATTCGTTCTCCATTGGCATGGATGCAAAGTATAACCTTGTACTTGTCGATTTCAACGACCTGAGGAAATTTGCTGAAGCTGGAGTCTATTTGGGCTTCTCTTTCTAATTTCGAAACAGATATTACTACTAAAGAGCCCAGCAATGGGCTCTTTTTTGACGCTTTACCTTGACCTCATAAGTTTGGTATGGCTATCATAGTTTCATACAGTGTATCTGATGTACTATGGATATAAGGCGTTTTAGACAGGGTTGTCCGCTAGGGCAAAAGGATGGTTATTTTTTTATGAAATCAGGCCGAGTGCAAGCGTGCATCGACTATATTACATTCAATCAGGAAGCTGAGGGTTTTGAGTTGTCCTCTGTAGAAGAGGATAGCTTACGGCAGGTGCTGGAAGGCGATATGCTTGCCGATGATGTGGTCCAAGAAATCCTAAATAGGGAAGGGCTTACTACAGGGCATACGTTGCCTAAGGATATAGCCGGATATTTTCCTCGTACAAAAAGTCTCGTTAACTATTTTGGAATTAAGGAAAGAGGACGGCTACGTGAAGTTGAGATGAAAATCTCCAACATCAGAACAGCTGAACTCCTTACAGAGCCGGCTCTCCAGGAGTTTGACTTTGCCTACCTGAAACAGATCCATCACCATCTGTTTGGGGATATCTATCCAATCGGTGGACAGGTTCGTACTGTTATTGCAGCCAAACGTACTGAATTCTGCAGCCCTGAGTTCATCGAAAGTACTGCAGAGGATATTTTCTCCCGTCTGTACAAGGTACACTACCTCAAGGGTATGGACCGAGAAGAATTCATAAATGACCTAGCGTTCTTTATGGGTGAGGTGGAGGCTCTCCACCCATTCCGTGATGGCAACGGGCGTACTACACGCCTCTTTTTCTACCAGTTGGCCATACAAGCCGGATATGACATCGATTGGGCAATGGTCGAGCCTGATAGGCTTCTGGAGGCTGACATCAGTGCTATAGACGGTGACTATCAACTGCTCATCGATGTGTGGGAAGAGGTTGTTTTGTAAGATACCATAGTGGAGGACGGGATTTCCCGCCCTCTTTTCTCTATAAGGCCTCTCGGTAAAATAGAACCTTTGGTCTGTTTGTGCTACCATGGGTGTGATAGAGAGGAGAATCTTATATGACAAGAATAGCTTTTTTTGATACTAAGCCCTATGACAAGATATATTTCGATCAGCTGGCTGCTGATTACGATGTACATATACACTACTTTGAGTCGAAGCTTAATGAGAACACAGCCCCTCTTGCAAAGGGGTACGATGTTGTCTGTGCCTTCGTGAACGACCACATAACCGAGGTGGTTATCGACCGCCTCTATGAAGATGGGGTACGCCTCATCGCCATGCGATGTGCAGGATACAATAACGTAGACTTTAAGACTGCGTTTGGTAAGATCCATGTTGTACGAGTCCCTGCCTACTCACCCTATGCTGTTGCTGAACATGCCATGGCTCTATTGTTGAGTGTGGTGCGTCAGACCCATCATGCGTATGTGAGAACCCGGGAGTTCAACTTCAGTCTTAATGGGTTGGTTGGTTTTGACCTGCATGGAAAGACTGTTGGTGTGGTGGGAACCGGGAAGATCGGCAAGATATTTATCAACCTTTGTAAGGGTTTTGGTATGAAAGTACTGGCCTTCGATCCCTATCCGGACAAGAGCCTTGAGGGTGTGACGTACTGCGCGTTCGAGGAGCTCTGTAAACAATCCGATATTATCAGTCTGCACTGTCCGCTTACTCCCGAATCCGAACATCTGATAGACAGGGAGAGCATTGGCCTGATGAAGCAGGGTGTGGTGTTGGTTAATACCTCCCGTGGAGGTCTTGTCGATAGCCATGCGCTCCTGGAAGGGATCAAGAGCAGGAAGATAGGTTCAGCTGCCTTGGATGTCTATGAGGAGGAGGGGGAGGTCTTCTATGAGGATAGAAGCGCCACTCTCTTCGATGATGATACTTTGATGCTTCTTATAGCCATGCCCAATGTGCTGGTTACCAGCCATCAGGCATTCCTTACCAACGAAGCCTTGCATAACATTGCCGAGACTACTCTGCAGAGCGTGCGTGAATTTGCCGAAGGCAAGGTAATGCCGAATGAAATCTGCTATCAGTGTGCAACGTGTACCAAGGAGCCTAACCAGCGCTGTTTTTAATCTCGCTGAAAGCCCACCCTTGGTTGATGCGCAGAAAGTGTCCCTTTTTTAGGGAAAACTCCTTTGCTGTTTTACTAAGTTGTGTATAGAGACCATCCGAAGCCTGGATGGTCTCTTCCATCTCGTCCTTTTCGTTGAAAAGCGTGAAGAGCATCTGGCCTTCACCCCTCTGGTGGTCTGCATACAGGAGAGTATGTCCAGGTCTTTCCATCTTCATCAAGAGGTACATCTTGCACAGTTCGATGGTCTTGTCATCGAGTCCAGCATCCAGGAGCAGAATCTTCTCTTTCAGTTCATCAGAAGTATTTACTAGTCGCAGTGTATCAAACTTCCCAATTTCTTCTGAAGGTTCCTTAACCTCAGTCAAAGACGAATCTGGGGCTAGCAGTATGGCAAAGGACGCTTCCTTGTCCATGACAAGCATCTCGTGCATTACAGCAAACTGGTTTTTACACTCATTGCAGCGAACGCTGAAGAGGGAGTCTGTAAGGATGCCCAGCTTCAGAGAGGGATTCTCTACAAGGTCGACAACAGGGTACAGGGTGTGTTGTTGCTCGGTATTGCAAAAGGGACAGCGAAGAGTTGCTTCTTGGGTTTTAGGCTTGTTCATTTGGGTAGTGTAGCATAAGAAAGAGGAAAAGGGAGGGGGATAAAACAGGCGAATTCTAGGGAAAGTGGAAGTTGAAGGGCAATGGTCAGTAAGGGTTATTCTTTCTAGCGGTCAGTTGGCTTTCTTGTTCCATATACATCACGAATACAAAAAGAGCGGATAAGGCTTTTGCCCTTTCCGCTCTTTTGTGCTTCTTGTCAGTTTGCAATACTTCATCGTATTACGCTTTGATCAAGTTCGCTTCGCTTTACTCGTTGCCGAAATTTTCTGTTTTCGGCTCTCTGTTTCTCAGCACCAGCTTTGTCTTAGGAGGGGCGACCTTAACCACAGACCTGTGCTTGATAAGGAAACAGTAGTGGATCTTCTGATCGCGAGCAAAGTCATCTCCGATTGTTCTTGCTGTGATATCCTCTACATTGTACTCCTCAGAGATGCGCTCATCCAACTTGAACTTGCGAAAGTTACAACTGAAGATAAGGGTTCCCTTGGGATCGAGGTGCATCATGCAGGCCTTGATCAGACGTACCTGGTCACGGTCCACATCAAAGCTTTCCCGTCCGGTACCGTTGGAATAGGTCGGAGGATCACAGAAGATGAGGTCGAACCTGTCGTACGTATCAAAGAGGAACTGGAAGGAGTCGTTACGGTAGAAGAAGTGGTTCATCTCGGTATAGCCGTTGAGCTCCATATTCTTTACTGCCCAGTCCAGGTAGGCTGTCGACGTATCGACACTGACGGTGCTCAGGGCTCCGCCCTTTGCTGCCTGCACTGTTGCTGATCCCGTATAGCAGAAGAGGTTGAGGAATCTCTTTCCCTCAGCCATCTTGGCAATCTCGGCTCGTATGGGGCGATGGTCCAGAAAAAGGCCCGTATCGAGGTAGTCACTGAAGTTGACCATATACCTGGAACCGTTCTCGTTGACCAGATAGAACTTGTCATCCTTGCCCAACTTCTCATACTGGCTGTCGCCCTTCTGCTGTGTCCTTTGCTTGACGAAGATCATATCCCTGTCGATAAGGGTCGCACGCTCGGTAGCGTCGATAAGCTCCTGCAGGCGCTTGAGTGCATCATCAACATCGATAGTGGACGGTGCAGCATACTCCTGCAAACTGATGTACTTGCCTTCATAGACATCTATGGCAGCACTGTACTCAGGCATATCGGCATCATAGATGCGGTAGCAGGTCACTCCCTGCTCCTTCATCAGAGGCTCGATGCGTTCCATATTTTTCTTCAGGCGGTTGTATGCCATCTGAGCCCCATCGGAGAGGGGTTGGGCAAGACGCTCGGCCTTCCTCTGGATGGCACGCTCGATCATTGCCTGACGTTCCTCAGCAGTAAACACATAGTAGTGGGCTATCTGGCAGGGTATGCCACCGTTGTTTACCGTATTGGTCCTATCTGGCTTCATATCGACATAGCTGAGCAGTTCCTGCTGTCCGCAGAGGATGGCTACGTTCCATCCGCCGAACAGCTCGTTGAGCTGTTTGCCAAGGGCACGGTACAGCACATCAAGAGGCTGGTTGGATGAAAACCTAATCCCATAGGGAGGGTCGGTCACCACATACCCGATGGTATCGGGAACATCTTCTTCTGTAATTTGGGTAAAGTCCTTGACCTGGAAGTCAATAAACTGGTCCACCTTGGCGATCTTTGCATTTTCCTTGGCGATTGCAATGGCCCTAGGGTCATTGTCCCAAGCATAGATCTTGATATCGCGTTTACACCCGATCTCAGCCAATGCTAGGGCCTCATCAACCACGTCATCCCAAAGATCGGGGTCGTGGATGGGGAGGCTTAGAAAGCCGAATCTGCGTGCAACTACAAGACCTGGGGCCTGGTCAGTCGCCCAGAGGGCGGCCTCTATAGCCAACGTACCCGAACCACAAAAAGGGTCGAGCAGGGCAGGCACTGTTTCAGTGTTCTCCAGTGTCCTTCTCCATTCGGAGCGATAGAGCACTGAAGAGGCAAGAAATTCACTCAGGACCACATCTGTCTGGTCAGTGCGGTAGCCTCTCTTATGCAGACCTCTTCCGGAGAAGTCCACATACCAGCTGACCACATCCTCCTCGACATGGAGGTGGAAGACAACATCGCTGTTTTCCTTGTCGACCATAGGTCTCTGGTCCTCGAACTTCTCCCTGATGCGATCGACGATGGCATCCTTAAGCCGTATGGCTGCAAAATGGGAGTTTTTCAGATAGGGACAGTTCTTGACTGACTCTGTGACCGAGAATGTGAGGTCCGGGTTGATCCAGTCTTCCCAAGGGATCATCATGGAAGCTTCATACAACTCATCAGCTGTGCGAATGTCATCATCTTGGAACAAGCCAAGCATGAGGCGCGTAGAGGTCCTGGACCAAAGGCAGAAGCGATATGCTCCTGCAAGATCAGCCTGAAATTCGACCCCGCCGCTTACGGAGCGTACATCGGTACCGCCGGCCTTGACGGCTTCGGCCTCGATGATGTCGTTCAGGTATAAAGCAGATGTTGCAAAAAAAATCATTGATTCTCCTGGCCTGTTATGAAAACAGGCTTTCTAGTTCTTCTTTTTCGAATTCATACGTAGTGTTGCAGTTGAGGCAGTTGAGCTCCAAGGGGAAAGGTCCGTCGCTGAGGATCTCACTTTTGTCCTGGGGTTCTAGCTGTTCTAGATAGCGTGCATATTGCTTCCTGTCACACGGACAGGAGAAGCCAAGCCCCTGACGGGCAAGATGCTTCACATCAAAAGAGGCAAACTCCGTTTCCACATATTCCTGTATTGTCTTTCCCTCAGCTAGAAATGCTCCGATGGAGCTAAAGCTTTCGCTCTTTTTTTCCAACTGCTCCAAGACACCCTCTTCACACTGGGGCAGGGACTGCAAGAAAAGGGCTCCGCTTCCTACGACCTGGCCCTGCTTGTCAAATTGGATTGACAAGAAGAAAAGGGAAGGGGTCTGTTCGGACTGTTGATAGTAGAGGGCAAGATCCTTGGCCAGTGATCCGTACTGCATCATTATCTGACCGGTAAAGGGTGTCTTGTTCTTTTCCAAAACCTTGGTGATGGAAAGGAAGCCCGGACCATATAACTCATTCAAGTCCAGACTCTCCAAAGGTTTGGTCAAGGGAATGGGATCATGTTTGAGGTAGCCTCGCACAGCCCCACATGCCCATGACTCGATGGAGATGCCTCCGATAGGACCGCCACACTCAATGTTGAGCTGGACGCGATCATTTCCCTTTACAGTGGCACTGAGAAGCGCCCCCGCAAGATATGCCTGACCCAACACATAGGTTTCCAGAAGTCCCAACTCAAAGTTGGCGCGCATCTGGTTGATGAGGGTCGTTGCGCTGATGGCTGTCAGACGAATCTGGCCATTTTGCAAAACAAACACCTCCCGTGCATCTTCAGGCAGGGAGGCGAGATGTTCTTGTAATGCTTTGTCTTCAATCTTCTTTTTGATCATACAAAAATAGATTAGACAATGACCTCACTTTTTGCAAGAGCTTCGAACTCTGTTCCACCAATTACTTCGTTTTCTAGCAGCTGTTTTGTAATGGTTTCAAGGGCTGTTTTGTTCTTCTTAAGGTTATTGAGGACAATGCTGTACCGTTCATTGACAATCCTTGCTGTCTCGGAATCAATATATTCTTGAGCTTTCTCTGAAAATGCTCTCGAACCTCCGACCCCTGCTATACCGCTTTGGGTAGTCGGTAAGGTGATGTTCCGGTACCTCTCGCTCATACCAAACTCTTGGATCATCCTACGTACAAGATCACTTGCACGGCTGATGTCATTGCCGGCTCCTGTAGAGATTTCGTTGAAAACGACCTCCTCAGCAGCACGACCTCCAAGAAGTGTGTCGATGCTACCCAAAAGTTCTGACTCAGAGAGCAAAAATCTGTCCTCTGTAGGATACTGAAGTGTATAACCAAGGGCACTCATGCCTCTGGGTATGATGGATATCTTGCTGACGGGCTCCGCATCTTCTGTCAGATAGGCGGTCAAGGCATGGCCTGTCTCGTGGTAGGCCACTCTCTCGCGTTCCTTTACGTTGAGGACGCGACTCTTACGCTCGAGACCTGCAACAGACTTCTCGATGGCTTCCTCAAAATTGGCCTGACTTACCGTTTTTCGACTCTCCCGAACTGCGAGCAGAGCCGCTTCATTGGCGATGTTCGCAAGGTCGGCACCGGCAAGACCAGCTGAAGCTTGGGCGATCTTTCTCAGATCGATGCCTTTTTCCAGCTTGATATTTTTTGTGTGGATCTTGAGGATTTCATGTCTTCCTTCGAGATCTGGCTTGTCGATAAGCACCTGACGGTCAAAACGACCGGGTCGCAACAGGGCAGGGTCAAGAATTTCAGGGCGGTTGGTAGCAGCAAGGATAATGACACCAGTTCTGGAGTCAAATCCATCCATCTCAACCAGCAGCTGGTTCAGGGTCTGCTCACGCTCATCATTGCCTCCGATCCCAGCAGCGCTACGCTGCCTTCCGATGGCATCGATTTCATCGATAAAGATGATACAGGGCGAATTCTCACGTGCCTGTTTGAACAGGTCACGCACCCGTGCCGCTCCCACACCGACAAACATTTCGACAAAGTCCGCACCACTCATGCTGTAAAACGGAGTGTGGGCTTCACCGGCAACAGCCCTGGCAAGCAGGGTTTTTCCGGTTCCAGGAGGACCGACTAGCAGGACCCCTTTAGGAATCTTACCCCCGATCTCAGTATATTTATCAGGATTTTTGAGAAAGTCCACGACCTCTTCAAGTTCATACTTGCTTTCGTCAGCTCCTGCTACATCGGCAAAACGGACTCCCGTATCACCTTCTGCAACAACCTTGGACTTGTTCTGGGTAAAGGAGAGGACTCCCTGGCCCCCTTTGCCCCCTCCCATCTTGGAGAAGAGGAACTTCCAGAATACCAGTACAAGGGCTAAGGGCAAGAGATAGCTCAACAAGGTGGAGAAAATACTCGGCTTTATCGGAGCCTCTGCATAGTATTCAACCTTATGTGTGTCCAATAGGGGGATAAAGGTAGGATCATCAATCTTATAGGTACTGAAGGACTGCAGGAATTCTGAGGAACCGGAATCCTGCAATGTGGTAAGAGCCTGTTCTCTGGTAAAGTTATAGCCTACGTACTGCTCTTCTTCGATGGCGACCCGTCGTATGGTTCCCCTTTCAACAAGGGCCTTGAACTGGTTGTAATCGATAGCCTGCACATTAGTCTGTTTTGTCACCATAAAGGTGTTCAACATAATAAATGCTATGAGGATGATAAAGAAGTACCAGAAGGAATACGTGAATTTTTTCGGGGTTTTAGGGTCCTTACCGCCTAGATGTACACCAGGTTCATCGTTAGGTCTTTTCTTGAAGGAATCCTTC
>CAXYZP010000052.1:0-8295 GCA_964293175.1 uncultured Sphaerochaeta sp. | reverse complement strand
GTGTGAAGGTCCAGAAAGAGGCTGGAGTGCGCATTGAATTCATTGACATGGGCGGAGGTATCGGCATCCCCTACAAGCCTGAGCAGGATGCTATGGACCTTGAATCTGTGAGTGCGGGCATGCACGATCTCTACAAGCAGATCATTATCCCCGCAGGTCTCGATCCCCTCAACATAGTCTTTGAGTGTGGTAGGGTCATTACCGGTCCTTACGGCTATCTTGTAAGCAGTGTACGGCACGTAACCAGCAAGTATAAGGAGTATGTGGGCATCGATGCTTCTATGAGTGACCTCATGCGCCCTGCCCTATATGGTGCATACCACCATATCACCGTTGTTGGCAAAGAAGGGGAAGCGCACGACCACATCTACGATGTGACAGGCTCCCTGTGTGAGAATAATGACAAGTTTGCCATCGACAGGGCTCTGCCTGAGATCGCTCAGGGTGATATCCTGGTTCTCCACGATGTGGGGGCCCATGGCCATGCTATGGGGTTCAACTACAATGCGAAGCTCAGACCTGCCGAGTACCTCTTGAAATCGGATGGTTCTGTAGTCATGATCCGTAGGGCACAGACCTATGACGATTATGTCGCAACGCTCCGTTTTGACGGGGCCGAGGTCGTGCTCTGATGCATAGTTTTACCCAACGTGTCTATTATAGCGATACCGACTGTGGTGGCATTGTCTACCACGCTCGGTATCTGGACTTTGTTGAGCATGCGCGCACCGAGTTGCTCAGGGATATCGGTAAGGCTGCAAAACAGACAGGATCACACAGTGCCCTTATGCAACAAGAGATGGCCCTGGTGGTGAAGTCAGCCACTATCGACTACCAGAGACCTGCCTTTCTTGATGACCTGCTGACTGTAGAGACCGAGATTGAAGCTTCCAAACGCTTCTCAATCGTATTTCGTCAGACAGTAAAGCGAGAAGGGGAGACATTGTGTGTTGTCCTGATCAAGGTTGCCGCGATCGATACCACTACCATGCGTCCCAAGCCGATGCCCGAATGGTTTGTACCGGCATTCAACGAACTGTAGGCAGAGCTTTCCAGTCTGTGGTATAGCGAGGCGAAAGATAGGCCTGTCCCATCAGGTCGCTCTTGATCATAGAGCCCGCTGTGCCACACACTATAGCTCTTCTCCCATAGGCTTTTTGGATCTCCTGCACTACCGGTGAGAGCTTTTCTTCCTGGCTGATTCTTTTTTGCTCCTCTTCAACATCGAACAGGGAGTACTGATGCACCCCCTCCGCTTCCAGATATGTTGCCCACACTCTGCTGGCTTTGTAGGGTGCTTTTTTGTATATGGAGGTAAGGCATGTTTTGGCAGCTGCGAGCAGCGTCGGAGTGTAGTCTGATCCCTGAGCGAGCGTCACTGTTGCACTGGGCGTTTGATAATCGTCTCGGAAGCGGCTGGTATACAGCGCTACGGTAACCTCGCGGGCCTGTTTGCCTCGCTTTCTGAGTTTTGAGCTGAGGGTCGCACAGTGACAGGCAAGGCTCTGCTCAAGTTCCTCAAAGCTCTCCTTTGGATATTCGAAGGAGATGCCACTGCACAGTGAGATACTCTTCTCCTCCTCTTTGGGCACAGACGGTACTCCCCTCAGTTCCCTCGCTGTCGCTAGGCCGGTGATCGTGCAGTGCTTTTCGATCCATAGGTCATCCTTACAGATAAAGTCATAGGCTGTGCGCACCCCCAGTCTGAATAGCTGGGCTTCGCGCCTGCGCCCGATGCCCCAAATCTTCCCAATTGCAGTTTGTTTAAGCAATATGCTTTCATCTTCAGCATGGAGAATCCTCACCCCCGTAGGAAGACGCTTGCCCTCATGGTTTGCCAGCTTTGCGAGTGTCTTGGTGCGGGCAAGCCCTAGGGAGACAGGGATGCCGGTAAGACGGATGATCTCATCTCTGATAGTTTGCACATGCTCCTCTTTGGGATTCTGCAGGGAGAAGAACGCCTCGTCGATCGAGTAGACCTCCCTATTTCCCACAAGGGTGAGTAGGGTATCCATAACCCTGTCGGAGAGGTCCTGATAGAGAGTGTAGTTGGAGGAAAAAATGGCGGCCCCGACGCTTTCAAGGCGTTCTCGCTCCTGAAAGAGCGGGGCGCCTCGCTGTATGCCGAGATCTTTTGCTTCGCTAGATAGGGCGACGATACACCCGTCGTTATTGGAAAGTACCACTACAGCACGGCCTCGAAGATCAGGGCGGAACAGGCGTTCGCACGAGGCGTAGAAACTGTTGCAATCGCACAGGCCTATCATTTGAGGCACCTCACTACCGCTGTGACCACTCCAAATAGGATCAGTTCCTCTTCTTGTTCTACGTGGATATCAGCAAAATCAGGATTTTCGGCGTGGAGGATGGCCTTTCCATTTTCAAAAAGCAGTGTCTTGACGGTGAAAGAGCCGCTTATCTCAGCTACGATGACATCGCCTTGTTTTGCCCTGAGGGTCCGATCGACCACCAGAATATCTCCACTGAAGATGCCTTTCAGCTTCATGGAGTCCCCACTGCAACGAAGGCAGTAGGTATTGGCCTTGTGTTTGAAAAGCAAGGCATTGAAATCGAGGCTTTCCTCCCTGCTGTCTTGGGCAGGGGAGGGAAAGCCACAACGTACGGTCTCGAGAAAAAAGGGTATCTGTAACTCATCCATGATTCATATAATCATGTGTTACTTAACGGTTGTCAAGTATCTCTAGTCAATTGGCATATTTACCAGGATGGTGGTGCTTCCCAGGCTTCCCAGCTTTGCATGGCTGACGATGATATCGTAGCGATGGGATCCTGCCTTGGGGACCGAGGTATAGGAGAATCCGTCTCCCTCTACAGGCACCCCTTCACAGAACCAATTGGCCGTAAGGTCTTTTTTATCTACACCTTGCAGATTGTCAGGGACAAAGGTGAGGGTGACACTCGCTTTGGCAGTAGGTAATGAAGGCGAACATGTTACCGTCCCCCCTATGGGCATCATGGTGTCGTTGATGACTGTCACAGAGAAAATGGTGGAGCGGTCTCCCAGTATCATATCCAGACTTCCTGCTGTGGTTGTGCCTGGTATGATGCGTACAGCCTCTGCAGAGCCGCTGACTAGGACATCTTCACTGTAGAGCTTGGAGCAGAGCATGTAGGAGCCTGAAGGAAGAGCTGCGCTTAGCGTAGCCGTACCGGCGATTGTATCCATAGTAGGAGCGCTGAGGGAAACAATCGTTCCCTGCTGGTTGGTAAGACTGAGTTCAAGGCGTACATCGGAAGTTACCTGGTCAAGGTTCCAGGAGTAAGCAAGCGAAAGCGTTCCTTCGCCCACCAGCTCGGTAAGATGGATGGTTGCAGTACTGGTTGCAGAAGAGAGCATCGTGGTAAGGTTTCCTTGGGCAAGAATCGCATCACTGCTGTTCAGAGCCTGGGCGGTGAGCGACCACTTGCCCATAAGCAGCTGGCCCAGTGTCACACTAGAGGATTCGCTTGTAACAGCAACTTTTTCCCCGTTGGGCCCGGTGCCGGTAATCTTGTATTTGGCGATGGTCATGGTTTCTGTTGCCGGAAGCAGGCTTCTTTCCTGCATGGCGAACTTTTCACAGGCAAAACGGACTACCAGGTCGGAGTGAGTGCCCTTGCTGTCATCACAGCTGTAAAAGAGTAAGAGTACGACGAGGGGGAGAAGAGACAATCTTCTCATGGGAATCTCCTAAGAATATCTTTGATCCTTAAGGAGAGCAATGGCCTTGTTCGCTTCAATTGGTATTGGAGAAATCCATCACTTTGTCTATACTGAAAATAATGGGAGACTGATATGGAAGAAACAATGGTGATCAGAGTAACTGAGGGCGATATAGAACGGGCCCTTCCCCTTCCTTTGCATGCTTGCTGGGGTGGTGCAGAAGATGTTGAGGCTTCGGTACGGCTTAGCCATGAGGGAAGATTTCTATATCTCAGATTTTCCATTCAGGAACCCTTTCTCCGGCGCATGTGCACTGAGCATAACCAAAAGGTCCATACGGACAGCTGTATGGAGATTTTCTTCCAGCGCGAAGGACAGGACGAATATGTCAACTTTGAGTTCAGCGCCAGTACCAAGGCCCTTGTAGGGCGAGGCAAAGAGCGCTCGGGGCGTACGCTCTATCCCGCGTTTGTGATTGACCAGATTCCCATAACCCTTACCCTGCTTGAAAATAACAACATGCGTAGTCGCTATCGCCTTGATGTTGCGATAGATCTGGTCCTGTTTGGGCTTATGAAGGAAGAGGAGACTACCTCGTTCATCAAACTAAAGGGTAATATCTACAAGTGTGGGGATGAACTCAAAGAGCCACATCATCTTTGCTATGCACCGATTGTGACGGTGAAGGCTGATTTTCATACCCCTTCCTATTTTGTTCCCTTCAAGTTTCTCTAACAAGCAGGCTCTGAGCCTATTTGAAGGAATGAAGGGAAAGGACGCCTGGACAATGATGATTTTTAACCTTGTAATCAAATTATGGTTGCTTTAGGCCATGCTTGTGTGCTTGGTCATTTTGTTCGATGTGTTAGGAGTTCCTCTCAAGGTCTCTTCTCCGATGAGCCTCTCCATGGCGAGATGTGCCAGGTGCTGACCGAAGATAGCGGGAATGGTGGGAAGGCTCCCCAAGACGTTGCGCCTCCGTCCCCTGTCGCTGATCTGTTCGTTGAACTGGGCATGCTCTTCGTCTTCTGGATTCTTATAGGTATAGATGACCTGCTCTGGTGAGTAGACCACATCGATGCCTCTTCCTATTCCCCGCTTTCGCAAGTTGGAACGTACCTGCTTGGCGAGGGGACAGCCAAAACTGTCCATCAGATCCCCCGTCCTTACCAGAGAGGGATTTCTCCGTAGGGCTGCACCCATGCTGCTTACGATAGGGATCTGCTTGTTGTAGGCCATTTCCAAGAGGGAACACTTTGGACCGAGAGCGTCTATGGCATCGATTACCAAGTCCACATCATCGGTCAATATCTGTTGTACGGTTTCGCTGTTCACAAACAGGGGAAGCTCTTCAACCGTGCAATAGGGGTTTATCGCTTTGTCACGTTCGCTTGCCACCTCAACTTTGGAACGGCCTATATTCTGGTGAGTTGCAAGGATCAGGCGGTTGAGGTTGGTAATGCTGATCACATCAAAATCAACGAGGCGTACGGCTCCTATGCCACTACGGACAAGGGCTTCTAGGCACATGCTGCCTACAGCTCCAAGGCCCACCACTACAACCTTTTTGGTGTGCAGATTTTCTATGGCATCTTCACCGAGGAGGCGTGTTATTCGTAAGAATTGTTCTTTTTGCATGGTTATTCCTTATCAGAGTCTCCCTATCCATCTGCATCAGACGCCCGATAAGGGCGTATTGCTCTTGGAGGGTTTGGATGTAGGGTCTCTCTCGCAGAGTGTTTTCATAGTCGGTCTCAATAGCAAAGCATGAGGACAAAAGTTCCCCTAGTCTCTTGGCCAGTCTTGTATGTTCGATCCCAGGACCTAAAGAGATAATGCACCCTTTTCCAGCAGCAATTTTCGCTGTTTCCAAGCTGCCGGTAAATCCATGCCAGAGGATGGGGGGCAGGTGGGTTCCTGCTTGTTCCAAACAGGAAAGAAACAAAGCGTCTGCCTGTACGATATGGACAGTCACACTTCTTCCCAATTCGAAGGCAAGATCCAGGGTTGCAAGCAGGAACCTCTGTTGGCCTTCCATATCCCCAAAGCGCTTATCCAGGCCAACTTCGCCTATTTGCAGATGCGGATGGCTTTCCAGATGGAGGGCCATCTCATCAATGGGGGGTAGGGTCCTGTTGGCCAAGGCTCCAATGGCACCGATGGCAGGATGGGGCAGGTTTGTCACCCCTGACCACTCTCCTTGGTAGGAAGTGCAGTAGAGGGCGTCATATGTCTCTTTTTCACCTGAAAGGTGTCGATGGGCATCAAACATACGGTATCCTAGGACCTTCTGCAGGCTTTGGTCAAGTTACAGCAAGAGCAAGATATTGGGATTATTAGAATTAAATAGGTTTAACTCTAATACGGTAACTGTAGATAGAATTAAATAAATTTAACTATATAGGTGAAATATCGACTAGAGTTAAATGTGTTTTATTCTATTGTTGGTTGTATGGTTTGGTGGTATGCTTATGGGAGAGGGTAGCTATATGAAAAAAGGCTGGGTGCAACGAGAACTTTATCTCAAGAGAATTCGTCCCTTCTATGACTCTGAGCTGATTAAGGTTATTACAGGGGTCAGGAGATGTGGTAAGTCAATACTGATAAAACAGATTCGACAAGAGTTGTTGGATACAGGAATAGAGCCTGAGCGTATTACTTATCTCAATTTTGAAGATTATACACTGAGGTCCCTGAAAAACCCCGATACCTTCCATGCGCATATGGTGGACCTGCTTGATCCAAAGATCAAACACTATCTTCTCTGCGATGAGATTCAGAATGTCAAGGATTTCGAGCTGGTGATTAACTCGCTCAGATCCACATTCGATGTAAGCATATTTCTTACCGGATCCAATGCAAGATTGCTTTCAGGGGATCTTGCTACACACTTGGGAGGGAGGACGATTTCGCTGAAGATGATGAGTTTTTCCTTTAGTGAATTCTGTACCTTCACTGAGTTACCTCTTGAGAAGAGTAGTCTGAACGAGTATATGAAATGGGGTGGGTTTCCCTTGGTGTGTAGCGCAGGTACGGAGGAAATGAAATACGCTGTGCTTTCAAACCTGTATGATTCCATTGTCTTGAAAGATATTATCATGCAGAGCAAGGTCTCCTCCCCCCATGTCTTGGCAAAAGTAGTGGAGTATCTTCTTAGTACGAGCTCTTCAACCGTTTCAGGAAGTTCAATCACTAAAGCGCTCAAGGCAGACCATGTGAAGGTCTCAGAACCTACGGTATATGACTATATCCGCTACTGTGAGGACGCATGTATCATTTCAAAAGTTGAACGTTATGATATCCGGGGGAAAAAGATATTGTCTTTCGAACAGAAGACATATGCCGCTGATCTTGGCCTGTTTCAATTGAAAAATAACCGAGTGAAAGGGGAATTCGGCGCCCTTATTGAGACTCTGGTCCATAACGAGTTGGTAGGACGTGGATATCAAGTTTTTATTGGAAAGACCCAGAACGGGGAGGTCGATTTCATTGCCCAGAAAGAGGGTAAGAAATTCTATTTACAAGTGGCATATGTATTGGAAAGTTCCAAAACTATCGATCGTGAATTTGGAGCCTTCAAAGGTATTGAGGACAACTATCCCAAGTACGTAATTTCTTATGATGACTTGAAGCATTCGGGAGTGGACGGTATCATCCATCTCCCCTTGCTTACCTTTCTATGTGACGAACAAGCCATGCAATAGGCGTTTTTTGTTAGGGAACATCATAGCTAGGACCTTCTGCAGGCTTTGGTCAAGTTATACCAACAGGGCAATGTAGGTGACCAGTATACTGCTCAGGATGGGGAATATCATACCGCCTTTTGTGTAGGCGATGAGAAAGGATGCTCCTATTCCGGCAAGCCCTGCATACCATGCTGGGGAGAAGTCCAATAGGACACCGGGGAATACCAAGGGGCCTAAGGCCGCTATAGGCAACAGACGCATGCATCTCGCAACAAAAGGGGGTAGCTTGTTCAGGAACTTGGTATAATAGGGCAGAACCCGTACGGCAAAGGTTGCCAGGGCGGTTGCCAGGATATAGACAAAGACCGGGAGGTTCTCTTTCATGGCAAAGCCTCCACTTCAGTGATGATGAGCGCTCCGAATATGGAGGCGCTCAGCATGGAAATGACAAAGGCCCAGCCGCTGCCCATATGTAGGATAAGGATGAGGATGGAGTTCATAATGGCCGATGATCCGGCGATTATGAGCACCATCATCCCCTTTTGGCGGAGCTCCTGGGCAAAGAGGGAGATGAACATCGCATAGAGGGTGACCCCCACTGCCATCTGCAGTTCAGCAGAAAGTACCATCCCTATGAGAAAGCCCATCGCCGTGCCTCCTACCCACCCCAGATATGCAACTCCTTCCAGCCCTGCCATGTAGGGCCAGGAGAGCTTTTGGTTGTGCAGAACCGCAACAGAGAACACCTCGTCTGTTGTCCCATGGGCGAGAAGGAGGCGTTTGCCCCCATGAATTCCATCTTCCAGCTTTTGGTTGATGGCGGCTCCCATAAACAGGTAGCGTAGGTTGATCAAGAGGACCCCGATGAAGATCTCCAGAAGAAGGGACCCTGAAGCAAGAAGGTTGATGGCCAAGAACTGTCCGCTTCCGGCAAAGTTGGTGATA
>CAXYZP010000051.1:0-8346 GCA_964293175.1 uncultured Sphaerochaeta sp. | reverse complement strand
CATGACCGGTATTGGAACACAGCCCAAAAGGAACTTGTCCATCTTGGTACCATCCATGGCTACATGCGCATGTACTGGGGGAAGAAAATCTTGGAATGGAGTAAGAAGCCTCAGGAGGCTTTCTCCATTGCCCTCTATCTCAACAACAAGTATCAGATGGACGGCCGCGATCCCAACGGGTTTGCAGGTGTAGCCTGGTGTTTTGGAAAGCATGACCGCCCTTGGGCTGAGCGCTCTATCTTTGGTATGGTTCGCTACATGAATGATAAGGGCTTGGAGAGGAAGTTCAAGATGGAAGGGTATATGAAACGTATCGAGGAGCAACTACAGGATCTGGGCATATCTACCTTTTCCGTTGAAGATACCCTGTTCACATGAAACAGGGATAATCCTAATAAATAATGCCTTTACAGCCTCTCTCTTTCCAATGGCATGCTCATGCACCTCGGTCCGCCTCTTCCCCGTACCAGCTCCGATCCCTTGATAGGAAGCACCTCAATACCATTTTTCTGTAGCACCTCATTCGATACCACATTCCTGCAGTATGTGATGACCTTCCCTGGAGCTATGGCCAAGGTGTTTGTACTGTCGTTCCATTGCTCTCTAGCGGAGGCTATGGCGTCATTGCCTCCGCTCTTGATGATGTTTACCGCCGGGACTTTCAAAGCCTTCTTCAGAGCTTGCTGTAAAGAAGGCTCTACATGGATATCAAGACTGTCTTTCTTTCCCTGTTCTATGGAGAATACCTTCACAGCAGAGCCAATGCCTGGAAACATGCAAAATGCGTCACGGTCTACCATGGTAAAGACAGTATCAAGATGCATATAAGCCCTTGTATAGGGGATCTGGATGACCAGCACAGTCTCAAGACCTTCCCCACCCTGTTCAATGGGGGAGAGCATCCTTTTGGCAAACCCCTCAATAGCCCAGACATCGGTTCTTGCACTACTTCCGCAAATAACAGCTTTGTCATTGAGCATCAGTATGTCACCACCCTCTATACTGCTCCTAGCCGTATAGTCCTGGTGGATCCTTGCTCCTGCAAACAGGGGATTATGTCTTGCGATCAGAGCGAGTATCCAGTTTTCCCTTCTTCTTGACTCTGTCTTCATCACATTGATGGAAACACCCCCTCCTACAACCGTAGCAGGGTCGCGCGTGAAGTAGAGATTGGGAAGTGGGGGGATATAGTAAGGAAAGGTATCACGAATATAGTAGGAGAGGGTCTTGTGCAGTACCTTGTCATCGACCTCGCTTTTCAACAGGCCTCCGATGCAAAATGCCACCAATTGCCTTGCACTTGCTGCATGCAGGTGCTCTCGTATGATCTCCTTAAGGGAAGGGGAGAATATCTGAGAAGAGTTTACCAGATATTCAACAGCAAGATTTCGCTGCTCTGTATCTTGAAATACCTCTTCCAAGAGGGTCTCGATATACAAGACTGTGCAACCCTGTTCTCTCAAGACTGAGGCAAACATATCATGTTCGCTTTGCATCTGAGCTAGGAAGGGAATATCCTCGAACAACATGGAATCGAGATATTGTGGAGTAAGGGACTCCAGCTCTCTGCCCGGACGGTGCAGCAATACTGACTTGAGTTTTCCAACTTCTGAGGTAACGCTAATAGATACTCCCATGCTATGACCTTCTCCCTTCTTGTGTTATTTGATCTTCCTAGTATAGTCCCATATCGGCCTGCTTCATAGGTTTTTACCGATCCACCAGAAAAAACCCCGTACTTTTCCAGATAGCTCGGTGTGATGGAGTATCGTTCAGACCTATCTGAAGGTTCATACAAAAAGAGAGCCCGTCCTTTGTAGATAGTATCTCTACGAAAGACGGGCTCTCTGATTACTTGGTTTACGGTACCAATACAACGATGATGCGTATCAAGATGTATTTCACCTTGAGTGCTATCGTTTCCCGGGTACTACCTATTCAACGTATCGGTAGCGATGCCCTCTGCAAGTTCTGCAGCCAGGGCAAAAGTCTCACTGAGGGTAGGGTGAGGATGAATGGTCAATGCAATGTCTTGTGCGACCGCACCCATCTCAAGGGCAAGCACCGCTTCAGAGATCAGCTCCCCTGCATTCTTTCCACAGATACCAGCTCCTAGGAGCCGTCCTGTCTTCTCATCATACAGGGCTTTGCTTACCCCTTCAGAGGCTACAGAGCTGAGTGCCCTACCATTGGCCATCCAGGGGAAGGAGCCTTTTTTATAAGCTATTCCCTTCTCCTTGGCTTCTGTCTCGGTAAGACCGATCCAAGCTACCTCAGGGCTCGTGTAGGCTACTGAGGGGATTCCCATAGGGGTAAATGCTGATGGTAAGCCACTGGCAACCTCTGCAGCTATCTTGCCCTGGTGGCTGCTCTTATGGGCGAGCATCGGCTCTCCCACGACGTCCCCAATGGCAAACACATGATCCACATTGGTCCTGAGTTTCTTATCCACCTCGATCCATCCGCGTTCATTCTTCTTGATCGCGGTATTCTCTATGGCTATGCCATCTGAATTGGCCTTTCTACCCACAGCAACGAGTACCACGTCGGCCTCTATGCTCGTGGGAGCCTTTTCTCCCTTCAAGTGCAGGGTAAGGTGGTCCTTTGTGGCCTCGACCTTCTCCACTTTTGTGGAGGTGTAGATAGCCTCGTACTGCTTTTTAAGCTTGCGAACCAACGGTTGCTTGAGGTCTCGGTCCGCAGGAGGAATCAAGGAATCCATCATCTCTATGATGGTTACCTTCGAGCCTAGGGCATGGTACATGGTAGCCACTTCGAGTCCGATGATCCCTCCACCGATTATTGCCAACCGTTTAGGAATGTGTGTAATCTCCAGAGCTTTTGTGGAGTCCCAGGTACGGTCATCCTCATAGGGGATGCCCGGTATTTGGACCGATCGTGACCCGACTGCGATGATCAGGTCGGTAAAGGTGAGCTTCAACTCTTCCTTGTCCGTCTTAACCAATAATTGATTGTCGGAGATAAAGGTTCCCACTCCCACAATACGCTCTACCTTTCTTGCCTTGACCAAGGAGTCCAACCCAGAGGTAAGGGTACTTACTACAGAGTCCTTATGACCCCTGATCTTCTCCAAGTCAAAGGTAGGCTTTCCAAAGGAGACCCCAAGAGGGGAGAGCTTCTCAGCGTCTTCAATCACTTCAGCAATATGCAGCAGTGTCTTGGAAGGAATACAGCCTACATTTAGGCATACCCCCCCCAACACTGCATCCTTTTCAATGAGGGTTACCTTCCTGCCCAAATCTGCAGCACGAAAGGCAGCGCTATAGCCACCGGGTCCTCCTCCGAGGACAACGAGGTCAGTTTTCTTTTCTTGCATCTGGTCCCACCTCCTTAGAGTAGTACACGTCGCAAATCACCTAACAAGGAGGCGAGATACGTGGTGAATCGAACCCCTCTAGCGCCATCGATGACCCTGTGGTCGTAGGCTACTGAGAATGGAAGGATATCACGAGGGATAAAACTCTCTCCATCCCATACAGGTTTTTTGGCTGTTCTGGCCACCCCTAGGATGGCAACCTGAGGAGGATTGATGATAGGCGTAAACGCTGTCCCGCCAATTCCTCCTAGGCTTGAGATGCTGAAGGATGCTCCTGAAAGATCCTCAGGTTTAAGTTTCCTGTCACGGGCGCGTGAGCTTATCTCGACAAGCTCACGGGCGATATCGGTAACGCTCTTCTTGTCCGCGTCCTTGAGGACCGGCACTATGAGGCCTTCTGGAGTGTCTACAGCAATACCAATATGATAGTAGTGCTTGAGGATCAGCTCACCGCTATCCTCATCAAAGGATGCGTTCATCTCAGGGAACTTCTTCAGGGCTGCGGTAACTGCCTTGATGATGAATGAAAGGATGCTGATGTTTACCGCATCATCACCTTTTCTCCTCTCAGCCTTAAGCGATTTCCTCAAGACTTCAAGGTCCGTTACATCAGCCTCATCATACTGGGTGACATGAGGGATGATCTGCCAGCTCTTTTGCAAGTGAGGCCCGGATATCTTCTGAATCCTGGAGAGTTTTTGGCGTTCGGTCTCTCCATACTTGGAAAAGTCTTCAAGCTTAATCTTACCAAAGGAAGCTGAGGCTCCCTCTCCGCTAAGGGCTTTTTTCACCAGAGATTGCACATCCTCATGAAGGATCCGTCCGTGAGGACCTGTTCCTTCAACCTTGGAAAGTTCCACTCCCAGTTCACGAGCATATTTGCGTAGGGAAGGGGTTGCATGGAAAACAGCGCCAGGGCCCTGTTCATTGATCAAATCAGAAGCAGGTTTTGGTTCCTGTTTTACTTCTGGTTTAGGTGTTTCCTCTTCCTTTTCCACAGGTTTTGTTGTTTCGTCTTTTTCTTTTTCTTCTTCTTTTGCTTCTTCTTGCTCTTTCGCAGGAGGAGCATCTTTCTCCTCTTCCTGCTTGCCTTCACCTTCAGAAGCCACCTCGATCTCTGCTACAGGGGTGTCCTTGGAAACAAGATCCCCCTCCTTGATCAGAATCTTGGTGATCTTCCCCTCAAAGGGGGAAGGGATGTCAATGACAGCCTTATCACTCTCCAGAGCAACCACTGAGTCTTCGACAGCGAGTGTATCGCCGACTTTGATATAGACATCAATGATCGCCACTTCTTCGAAATCCCCAATATCCGGGATTAGTATTTGTTTTGTTGCCATGTCCTATATCTCCTTAACTCAACAGTGGATTGGGTTTGTCGACGTCAATCTTGTACAGCTTGATCGCCTCAGTAACCTTCTTGGCAGGGATAGTGCCTGCATCAGAGAGACCCTTGAGGGCAGCGAGGACTATGTAGTACCTGTCGACCTCAAAGAACGTACGTAGGGCTTCTCTAAAATCAGATCTGCCGAATCCGTCCGTACCAAGAATGGTTACACTCTGGTTGGGAATGAGACGCCTGATCTGCTCAGGATACGCGCGTACATAGTCAGTGCTGATAACAACAGGGCCCTCATGGCCTTCCATTGCCTTGGTGAGGAAGGAAACTTTCTGTTTCGCTTCTGGATGGGTGAGGTTGTACCGATCGGTTTCAACTCCATCACGATGAAGCTCATTGACCCCAAGGATGCTCCAGATGTCAGACTCAACATCAAAGTCCTGCTCCAATAATTCCGCTGCAGCAATGACCTCTCTAAGAATGGTGCCACTGCCCATCAGTTGTACCACCGGCTTCTTGTTTTTCTTGGCTTTCTTGAAGAGATAGGCTCCCTTCTTGATCCCTTCCTCAGATCCCTTAGGCATCTCAGGGTGCGAATAGTTCTCATTCATCAGGGTGATGTAATAGAAGATATTCTCATCGTCTTCATACATGCGCTTCATCCCATCCTGGATGATAACAGCAAGTTCATACGAGTATGTAGGGTCATACGCCTGGCACGTGGGGTGGGTGGCTGCCAAGAGCAAGCCATGTCCATCCTCATGCTGCAGTCCCTCACCATTGAGTGTGGTCCTTCCAGCGGTTGCTCCCATCAAGAAACCCTTGGCCCTGCTGTCTCCAGCGGCCCAGATAAAGTCACCGACTCGCTGGAACCCGAACATCGAGTAGAAGATAAAGAAGGGGACCATGGAAATCTGGTGGTTTGCATAGGAGGTCGCAGCTGCTATCCATGAGGATACAGCACCAGCTTCAGTAATTCCCTCTTCCAAGATCTGACCCTTTTTGTCTTCGCGATACCAAAGGAACGACTCCTTGTCGACCGGTTCATACAGCTGACCGTCAGGGGCATAGATACCTATCTGCCTGAACAAGCCCTCCATACCAAAGGTACGTGCTTCATCAGGGACGATGGGCACGACACGTTCGCCCATGTTCTTGTCCTTCACCAGCTTGGTAAGCAGGCGGACAAATGCCATGGTGGTCGATAGTTCCCTATCGCCTGAGGAACCAAGCATGTCGTCAAAATCCTTTATCGCAGGTACTTGTAGCTTTTCCCCTTCCTTATGACGGAAAGGTACGGGACCTCCCATAGCCTCTCGTCTTCTCGTAAGGAACTTTCCTTCCTTACTCTGGGGATCGGGCTTGATGAAGGACAGGCTCTTTGCCTGCTCGTCATCAATGGGGACATGGAAATGATCCCTAAAGGAGAGAAGGTCTTTCTCATCCATATGTTTCAGGTTATGGGCTCCCATCGAGCCTTCACCGCTACCCATACCAAAACCCTTCACTGTCTTGAAGAGGATGACCGTAGGCGTTCCCTTGTGGTTTGTCGCCTCATGGAAAGCCGGATAAATCTTTCTGGGGTCATGCCCGCCTCGGCTCAACTGCCACAGTTCCTTTTCAGTTTTTCCTTCGATAAGGGATTCCAGATACTCGTCTCCGGAGAAAAGCTTCTCCTTCAGATACTCAGGACCTCTTGCCTGTATGGTCTGGAACTCCCCGTCGACCATGTTAGCAAGTTTCTGCAGGAGAATACCCTTGGTATCCTTCTCGAGAATTGAGTCCCACTCAGTACCCCAGATTACCTTGATGACTTTCCAACCGGCACCTCTGAACTTCCCTTCAAGTTCCTGGATGATCTTCCCGTTACCCCGGACAGGACCATCGAGGCGCTGTAGGTTACAGTTAACAACAAAAATGAGGTTGTCAAGTTTTTCACGGGTAGCTAAGGAGAGGGCAGCGAGGGATTCTGGCTCATCAGATTCACCATCCCCCATGAAGGCCCATACTTTCCTATCGCCTACATCCCTCAGGCCTCTTGCCTCCATATACTTCATAAAGCGTGCCTGGTAGATTGCCATCGATGGACCGAGGCCCATAGATACTGTGGGGAACTGCCAGATATCGGGCATTAGGTAGGGGTGGGGGTAGGAAGAGAGGCTCTTGCCACCAGTTTCCTGTCTAAAGTTTTCCAATTGCTCTTCAGTCAACCGCCCTTCAATAAAGGCCCGGGCATACATGCCTGGCGATGAGTGGCCTTGGAAAAAGATCATATCAGAGCCATATTTGGCATCGGGTCTCTTGAAGAACCAGTTATAGCCTACCTCATACATTGCCGAGGCGGATGAGTAACTTGCTATATGTCCACCCAAACCTTTTCCGTCTGCATTTGCCCTAGCTACCATTACCATTGCATTCCAGCGAACAAAAGCAGCAACGTTGCGAGCTATGAGAGATTCTTCCGGTGGGATGACAGCAGTCTTGTTAGTGATAGTCGTATTTATATAGGGGCTTATAATCCCAGGAGAGGTCGTGACACCCTTGTTACGAGCCGTCTGGGTAAGTTCAGAAAGCAGATAATCAGTTTTCTGCTCCCCCTCTTTTGCTATCACACCCTCAAGCGACTCTAACCAATCTTTGGTCTCTGCAGGGTCTGGATCATGAAAAATCTTTTTACTCATACATTTCCTCCGATAGTGAGTTGTTAGTATTGAAACTATATTTAATCAAATTCAATTTATTATCCTTACTAAAACAATACTACCAAAATGCTAGTAATTCAACATGAAAAGGTACAGAAATATTACAATAGGAATAAAGTAAGTAGAATAAAGTGTATTTATGACAAAGAGTTGTAAAAATATAGCCCAAAACACAGTTGTGTCCAATTAAAATGTTGGATTTGGGTAAAAAAATCTTGCAAGAGTGATATAATGAAGGAAAATGGTCTGGTGAAAATCTTCATACAAGGATAATTTTTCCTGAATTTTGTAATTCTGGCAAGAATTTCATAGAATCCATGATTTTGCTTATACAATTTGAGTATGAGGTAGGCACTGGTAAAGATTGCTCTCTCAAGGCAAAAAAAATAGGGGCCTAAGCCCCTGTATACGTGAAGATGAAAAACAGATTCTACTTGTTTTTCTTTTTCTCCATCTTTTCTTGTTTTTTCTCTTTAGCAGTTTTCAGAGGTTTTTTCTTGTCTGTCTTCTTTGCATCTTGAGTTTTTGCCATAGTGGATACCTCCATTAATTAGTATGAAATCGGATGAATCATAGCTTCAATAAGCGTGAAAAGCAACCTCCTATCCTAAGGTTTCCTGTGGCATGACCCTATCTTTGCCCAGTTCCTTTGCCAGCATCAGATTTCTATCTGCATGGTCCATCAAATCCACCACTGTTATCTCGTTCTTAGGGAACAGGGCTAATCCAATGGAAAGTGAAAGGATTTCTTGTGGTTGGCATATATCGGTAATGTTTAGTTCTTTTATCTCTGTTCGGAGCTTTTCAGCCAATTCAAACAACTTCTTGTCGTTTGTGTCAGGAATGATGATAGCAAACTCATCCCCGCCGTGGCGGCAGACTATTGCATGCCTATCCAAAGAGTCTGAAAGGAATGATGCAACCCTTTGCAGTATCATATCACCTGTTGCATGACTGTACCGGTCATT
>CAXYZP010000050.1:0-8364 GCA_964293175.1 uncultured Sphaerochaeta sp. | reverse complement strand
GCTATCATACTCACCTTCAGTGTAGGATTTCCCTTTCCTGTTCCAGGCAACCTCTATATCAAGGGCGTCGGTTGGAACCTGGAAAATGAGCAGAAAACCTTAGCGACCATGTCTGTAGGAGGACAGGTTTTTGTCGCTCTTGCCTGCCTGCTTGCCCCTAAGGGCATCCCCCTCCTGTTTGGCCTGACCCTGCTCGTCCTCGATGCCTTTTTCTTCTTTTATCCCTTCTGCGGATTCAATGCCAGCAGAATAAAACGCATGGGAACAAAAACATATGGTCTTTCCTTGGCAATTACACTTGCGGTTGTGCTCATGCTGTTGGTATACTAGGCCCATTATGGAAGACCCGTTATCTAGTTTGGGGTGCTCGTGTGAACACCCGCCTCTTTTCAGTATGCATCGGATGTGCTCATGAGCACACACCTGATAGCTATTTTTGTGTTGCTTGTTCTTTCGGCCATGTTTTCCGCTACAGAAACAGCCTTTACCTCCCTTTCAATCATCCAGCACAAGACCTTACAAAACAAACGAAGCCGCACCGCTCGTATGGCTTATGAACTGAGCCAAAATCATGATGTACTCATCACCACCGTCCTGGTTGGCAATAATGTAGTGAACATCTCTGTCTCTGCCTTGGTGACTACGTATGCCATAAAACTATTTTCCAACAGTGCTGTAGGATATGCAACAGGCCTGCTTACCATTGTCATCCTCATATTCGGTGAGATAACCCCCAAACAGATAGCAATGAACCACAATATGAAGATAGCATCCTTCATGGCATACCCCATCAAGGTCCTGACTGTTATTCTTTACCCGGTGATCTGGCTGTTGATCAAATTCTCCCACCTCATCACCCGCATCTTTGCGAAAAACATCGACCCTGCCATCACAACCGAAGGAGTACGACATATGGTCGGCGCTGCCGAGGACTACGGGTTGGTGGATCAGTATGAGTCAGACCTCATGCAAAGAGCGATCCAGTTTAGCGAGACCCAGGTAAAGACCATCATGAGCCACCGCACCAGCGTATTCTGCATCAGCGACGAACTATCCATAGGGGAGGCGTTTCCCTCCATCGTTCGATCGGGCTTCTCGCGCATCCCGGTTTATCACGAGACAAGCGAAGACATTATCGGCATCGTTTTGGTGCGAGACATCCTACGAGCCCAACTGGCCGAAAAACAGGATAAGAATATCACTTCGATTATGCTCAAACCTCTCTTTGTCCCTGAGCAGATGCATCTCGACAATGTCTTCTTCCTTTTCAAGAAGGACAGGCTGCAACTTGCCATAGTCCTTGATGAATATGGCGGATTCAGTGGCGTGGTGACCATGGAGGACGTTGCAGAACAACTCTTTGGCGAGCTATATGACGAGCATGAACGACGCTATCCCGACAGGATCGTGGAACAGGAGCTCAGGCCCGGGACCTTCCTGGTCATGGCCGATACCCCTTTTCTCCAGCTTGTCGACGAACTGTCGCTGCACTACGAGCATGAAGGCTCCAGAACCAGTACGGTAGCAGCCTACCTTATGAGCCTTACAGGGGACATCCCGGAATCCGGTGATGTGCTGCAGTCCCCCTTAGGAACCTTTAGGATCATGACCATGCAGGGGAATAGGGTTGCTGAAGTGGAGTTTTCACCCTCAATAGATGACGCAACCCTATAATTGGTGAGTGTTTGGCGTTGACCTAACATTGCTGCAAATGTATTATTGCTCCATGAGCAAATACCCCTTCCAAGAAATAGAAACCAAGTGGCAACAGTACTGGGAAGAGAACCAGACCTTTGCCGTTACAGAAGATGAGTCCTTTCCCCCTGAAAAACGCAAATATGTGTTGGACATGTTCCCCTACCCATCGGGTGCGGGTCTGCATGTAGGGCACCCTGAAGGATATACCGCCACAGACATCTATTGCAGATACCTGAGGATGAATGGCTATAACGTCCTACACCCCATGGGCTTCGACTCCTTTGGGCTTCCTGCAGAGAACTACGCCATAAAGACAGGCAAGCACCCCAAGGGCACAACCGAGCAGAATATCGACAACTTCCGCAAACAGATAAAGAGCTTGGGCTTCTGCTATGACTGGAATCGTGAGATATCAACCCACAGCAGCGAATACTATCGCTGGACCCAGTGGATCTTCATACAACTGTTCAACAAGGGTCTCGCCTATGAGTCCTACACTCCCATCAACTGGTGTGACGACTGCCTCACCGGGCTTGCCAATGAAGAGGTCAAGGACGGCAGATGCGAACGCTGCGGAACCGCAGTCGTGCGCAGAAGCATCCGCCAGTGGGTGCTCAAGATCACCGAGTATGCTGACAAGTTGCTCGCTGACCTCGATAGCCTAGACTGGCCGGAATCAGTGAAGCACATGCAACGTAACTGGATCGGTCGCAGTGAGGGGGCCTCCGTAACCTTCAAGATTGACAATAGTGATGAGCACCTGGAGGTCTACACCACCCGTGCAGACACCCTTTTCGGAGCGACCTATATGGTTGTCTCTCCAGAACATCCCTTGGTTGACCTCCTTACCTCAGAGGATAAGAAAGCTGAGGTAGCTGCCTATATCGATGCATCAGCTCATAAAAGCGACCTGGAAAGAACCGACCTCGCAAAGGACAAGACAGGCGTCTTTACCGGCAGCTATGCTATCAACCCTGTCAATGACAAGAAGATCCCCATCTGGATCGCAGACTATGTCCTTATCAGCTACGGAACCGGCGCTATCATGGCAGTACCCGCCCACGATACCCGTGACTGGGAGTTTGCCAAAAAGTTTGACCTTCCCATCATCGAAGTGCTGAAAAGTGAAGTCGATGTGCAGACTCAGGCTTGGACTGAAGACGGTACCCACGTCAACAGCGGTTTTCTCGATGGCCTGAACAAGGAAGATGCCATTGAGAAGATGCTCATCTGGCTTGAAGAGAAGAAACTCGGCAAAAAAGCCACCAACTACAAGTTGCGTGACTGGGTATTCAGCCGACAGCGCTACTGGGGCGAGCCCATTCCTTTGGTGCACTGCCCGACATGCGGCACCGTTCCTCTGAAGGAAGAACAACTCCCCCTCCTGCTACCTGAAGTGACGTCCTATGAGCCAAGCGGCACAGGAGAGAGCCCCCTTGCCAAGATTGACGAGTGGGTGAACACCACCTGCCCAGTCTGTGGAGGTCCTGCTAAGAGAGAGACCAACACCATGCCCCAATGGGCAGGGTCATGCTGGTATTACCTTCGCTATCTCGATCCCAACAACACCGAACGCTTTGTCTCAGAGGAGAAGGAGCAGTACTGGATGCCGGTCGACCTCTATGTAGGCGGAGCCGAACACGCTGTGCTGCATCTGCTCTATGCTCGATTCTGGCACGAGGTGCTCTATGATCTGGGCTTTGTCTCCACAAAGGAACCCTTCCAGAGACTGGTAAACCAGGGGATGATAACCTCCTTTGCCTTCCAAAGAAAGGACAAGAGCCTGGTTGCCACCGATATGGTGGAAGAGACAACACCCGATGTGTTCACCGAAAAGGCAACTGGCGAAAGCCTTGAACGTGTTGTCGCCAAGATGTCCAAGAGCCTGAAGAACGTCATCAACCCCGATGACATCATCAATGAATATGGTGCGGACTCGATGCGCATGTACGAGATGTTCATGGGGCCTTTGGAAGTATCAAAACCTTGGGCTACGACCGGCCTCAGTGGGGTATATCGTTTCATTGACCGCGTCTGGCGCTTGCAGGAAGACAGGACTATCACCGACGAAGAGCCTTCAGAAGAGATCCTCAAACTTCTGCACAAGACTATCAAGAAGGTGACCCACGATACCGATACCCTGAACTTCAACACGGCTATAAGCCAGATGATGGTCTTGGTCAACGAACTGTACAAGACCGATACCCTACCGAGGGTCGTCTGGGAGACACTGGTCAAGCTACTCGGTCCCTATGTGCCACACATCGCAGAAGAACTCTGGGAACGTGCAGGACATGAGCCTACCTTGGCTAATGTCCCTTGGCCTACCTATGAAGAGAAGCTCACTATCGACAGTGAAGTGCAGATCATCATGCAGGTAAACGGCAAGGTTCGTTCCAAGAGTCTCCAGACAAAAGGATTGAGCAAGGAAGAGTTGCTCACCCTGGTAAAAAATGACGAGAGGATACAGACCTGGATTGCAGGCAAGACCATCGTCAAGGAGATTGTGGTTCCTGACAAGTTGGTTAATCTGGTAGTGAAATAAGAACTAACTAGACCAGAAAGACAAACAAAGTAACAAGAAATGTATATGACACAGAAGAGGAGGCGGTGGCCTCCTCTTCCTATGTAGCTATTCGCTACACTTTTTTTACATGTATTTGATCAGTATCATACGTGTCCTACGCCTCCAGTTTCAGATGCAAGGTAATCTCACTCGTATAGGATGATCTCTCTTTTGACAGAGGCATGGCAAGTTTCAAAGAAAGCTTAGTCAGCGTAATCGACAAAGGCAGGAAAGGGCTACATCTGTAGGAAATCACATCGGGAAGAAGTATCCCAAGATCTTCACAGAACAACTGGTAATCAAACTGTTCAAACTCATTGATCAAAGGGGTATGGGATATGTGCAAATATCCAACCGAAGGATGTTTCGCATTGATGATCACCATGCACAAAGGAAACGAAAGGGACGAGTAAGGAGTCTCGTTTCGCTCCTCTATCCTATCAATCACGAAAACCTTTACCTCTGTTTGCGGAGTTTCTAGAACGATGGCAGCAGAAAGAGACTGACAAGCGCAAAGAAACAACACAAGAATAATCCCTATCTTGTGGTATCTCTTACTAGCTTGGTAAGTCTTTCTCACTTTACGATTCCTTGCGTCATAGCTATTCCCTCTTATAGTAGCACATACTCTTTAGAGAATGAAAAATGGATTTTCTTTGCAATACAGCAGTTATATCGGGAAACACGCTTAAGCCAATACTTTTGCCAACCCACCTTTTGAAGTTTCACGGTAGAGAGAAGGAAGAGCCTGACCGGTCTCCATCATTACCTCAACCACACTGTCAAAAGAGACCTTATGCCTGCCATCACCAAGCAGGGCAAAGGTGCAGTGGTCTATCGAACGCATAGCACCCAAAGCATTTCTTTCAATGCAGGGAATCTGCACAAGACCCCGCATGGGGTCACAGGTAAGGCCCAAGTGATGTTCCAGACCCATCTCAGCTGCGTACTCGATCTGATGGATGGTGCCACCAAGCAACTGGGTTGCTGCTCCGCTTGCCATTGCACAGGCAACACCAACCTCACCCTGGCAACCTACCTCAGCTCCGCTGATCGAGCCGTTGGTCTTAACCAGATTACCGATCAGACCGGCTGTAAGCAAGCCACGCAATATCTTTATCTTGGAAATTTTATAATGCTTGTAAAAATAGTAGAGAACTCCAGGAAGGACTCCACAACTGCCGCACGTAGGGGCTGTCACGATCTTCCCTCCCCCCGCATTCTCTTCCGAGACTGCTAGGGCATAGCTTATGGCTATGGCCGTATTGCCCAAGGGTCCGGAGAATTCCCCGGCCTTGGAGTTATACTGGCTTGCCTTTCTAGCAAGCTTCAAGCCACCGGGCAGGACTCCCTCTGCATTGACGCCTGCCTCGACAGCGTCACACATCACCGTCCAGACCTCATTGATATAGTCCAATATCTCAGAGTCTTCAAACTGCAGGACAAACTCCCACAGTTGCAGACCCTCTTCCGAGCAATAGGCGAGGATCTTGGCCATGGTCCCATACTCTTTGGGGTAGACGCGCTTCTTCTCGTTTTCACTCTCGCCTTCAATGACAACACGCCCACCGCCTACACTGTAATAGGTCTGTTGGACGAGGATCGTCCCTTGTTCGTCAAAACCCATAAGAGTGAGGGCATTAGGATGGAACGGCTTTTCCTCATCTGGCTCCCAGCTGATCTCCACCTCTTTTTCTATTTCAGCAAATATTTCCCGAATAGCTTTGTCGGTGAGGTGTCCCTTTCCGGTTGCAGCAAGGCTGCCATAGAGACATGCCGCATAGCGCACAGCTTGAGGGCAAAGCCCAAGAAAGTGGTGGGTTGCAAAACGAGGTCCCATAGTATGGCTACTTGAGGGGCCATATCCTATCCTATATAGTTCACGTAATGATTCCATACCCTAACTTTACATTTTTACCTGATAAAAAGAAAGACAACTAACTACCACAACGGTCCCTTTTGCAACGAGATAAAGGAGGCCTGCCCTGCAAGGTCTACAAAAACCCTAAGTAGCAAAGCATCCTCCATGTTCCAAAAACAGTGCAACCCTTCGCCCAAGCTGAGGGCTACCCCATCGCCACCCCAATAGCTCCAGAAAGAATTGTCACTAGCCCTCTCACTAACCCAGTACCCTTGGGGAATGGTGGAAACCACTACACCCAAAGGATCCTTCACTTGTATTGAAGACGACCTAAGCTCCCCATTCACCAGGTCCTTTTGCAGACGATTGGCATCGAGAAGGGTGAAGTCATCAACCTTGGAACGTATCTCCTGTACAAGGTGAGGATAGATCAAGCCACCTAAAGAGCCGGAATTCAGCTTGGTGCTCTCCAGGAGAATATGACAGAGCACACCCTCCTGCTGAGAAAGCTTCACCTCTGCCTCCCCATTGGGAACCACAGCCCCCCCGACGGGGGCAAAGGTGCCCAAGGGATAGGCACAGAAGACCACGGTCTCTCCCCGTCTTACCCAAAGGGTAACCCTCTTTTCCCCTGATTTGAGATGTTGTTGCTGTAAGGCTCCATTCTCTGTCCAGACGAGGGTATACCAGAAGCTTTTGTTCTGCATCTCTTCCCATTGATGGTGCAGAGGAATGAGCACCTCCACAGTCCTCATCGAAAGGGGATTGTTAGTACAGCTGACAAAGAAAAACGTAGCTACGACAAGAAATAAGGAGACTAAAAATACACTATACCTGTTCACATATAAGAAGAGAAAAAGTATCACCTATCTCTTCAGCACAAAAGGTAGGCGCTATGACTTATCAGTCGCGGTCATGCGTTTAACGATAGCAAGAACATCCTTGAACAGCGCCAACCGGTGGAAAAAGAGCAGATATACCAGGTTGGGGACAATGATGACAGCAAGCAGGGAAACGGCAAAACGAAAAATTGTATTGGGTAGAGTGATATGGGAAAGACAAACAAAGGTGGCTAGGCCAGCAATGAGAGTCACCAGGGTATACCCGAGATACTGGAGAAAATATCGGCCAAGGCTCTTGTCAAAGCCAAAGCGGAAGACCACATACGGTTCGATCCAGAAGCAGGTCAGCACGGTACTTACTGCAGATCCTATAAGGACCCCTATGACACCATAAGACTTTGCAAGCAAGACCGATACCACGAGATTGATCCCCGCTTGCAGCAAAGCCTTGTAGCGGTCATACCAAAACAACCCCATGGAGTCCTTGAATGCTAGGATCGGCCTTCTCATGCCCGTAAGGTAGTAGTTGAGCACGATCACAAACACAACGCCTTTGGGAAACAGGTAGGCCCTACCTAGCCAGAGGGAAATGAAAGGGTTGCACAAAAAATACAGGCAGAGGGCGGTGAAGCCATATACCCAGGCAGAGATAAAGTTCAGCTCGTCGAACAAGGGCTTGCTTCCTTCACGCCCTCTCTCAACTGTCAGGTTGCCGATGCTTGCAGTGATGGACGAGTAGATAAGGCCTACGATACCGTTAACAGATCTTTGAAGCAGGGTGTAGTTGGCATACAGGCCGGCGCTCGCTAAACCTACAAAACGCACCAGAATGATATTATCGGTTCCATTGACCAGGACTCCCCCAATCTTATGAAACGTCAGGGCAAAGATATTCCTCTTGATCTTTTCCTTCTCATCCCTTGAAAGAGAAGCGTCTGTCTTCTCTTTCAAATAAGGGTAAAGAACATTGACCCGCAGCGTTATAGCTAGGTTTTCCCCGATGGTGGAAGCAAGCAGGATTACCAGAAAGAGGATGTAGTTGCTACTCAGCACCAACACTAAAATCTGCAGGGCATGCTTGAGAATTTGAAACCCGTACATATAGATTGAGTTGATATACGACTTCTGGTCAGCAACAATGACCGCTCTCTTATACCCCAAAAAGTAACTGCTACCCGAATTCACGACAAACAACCAGTAAATACCGTAGAGGTGGGGAATATCGGGAACCTCTTTCATGAGCACAGAGAGGAAGGGAGTAAAGGCAAACCCCAGAGACAGCACAAGCAGCCCGATGATCCTATAGGCCTTTCTGTAGAGATTCATCAGGGCCTGTATCTTTTGTGTCTCGCCGAAGGCAAGAGGTTTGTAGAGGCTATAGCTTATGGCGGCCCCAA
>CAXYZP010000049.1:0-8436 GCA_964293175.1 uncultured Sphaerochaeta sp. | reverse complement strand
GGCATCTTACCTTCAAATGTTACCGTGTCCCTACACGTATTGGTGATACCTATTGCCAGACGCTTACCGTTGTAATGGGTCTCAACCTTAATATACCTCTCAACGTCCTTGGGGAGTTCCATACAGGCAAAAAAAGCATTTTCAATGGCATTTGCAAACAAAGCTGATAACTCAACCGGTTCGATCTTCAGGGTTTTTGGTACACTAGCGACTATTGAAAAGGTAATATCTTCCTTTCGCGATCGTTCGGCCCAAAGGCACAGGATACTGTTTACCGCAGGATGCTGGCAGTATTCCACCTTCGGAACAACTATCACATCCATCTGCTCTTTCAAATAGCCAATGGCAGTATTCGTATCCCCAGATTCAAGAAGCTCGATCATCATCTGGATTGTATGACGCAGATCATGCCACCGTCGATTCGTTTTTTCAGTAGCTTCCTTAAACAGAATATACTGATCCATTTGGGCCTTGTTTTGCATCGTTAGGATACGCTGCTGTTCCAATACCCTGTATTTCTCATGAAGTTGCTGGAACATGTAAAAAATAACCCCATACATAGACGCCATCATAATGATGGTTGCAGTGCTCAAATAGAGGATATGTATAAAACTTCCGCCTCTTCCATACCGGAGATACCCATAATACAGGACCACAGAACCTAAAACTGGCAGTATGCTGAAGATCCCCCAGCCCTTTTCGATTTCATCCTGTAAAAGAAGATAGTGTTTACGAAAAACCAGATGAATAAACAGGAACACGAAGACAAATACCACAAGACGTGCAAGGTTGTAATAGAGATATCCCACACTTCCATGATACATCGAAAACCACATAGCTGGGATTGATATAAAGAAGCTAATAAATATCGTGGTTACAACCGTAAACAGGTCCCGCGCATCACGACGCTGTGATATATAGAAAAATGTGAGGAAGGCAGGGATAACCATGATAGGAACATACAACCGTGCATACATGCTCAAACCTGCAACAATAAGTATCTCACTACTTATAACGACCAGGACAACCAACTCAATGACAAGAATGAGGAGTATTGTTTTCATGGGAAAACGAAAGCGAGCCAAATCTAAAATTAATATTTGTGCGATCATAAGTGAAATTACTGGGATGAAGATAGCTGAGTAGTCCATCTTCACTCACCCTTTACTGAGTAGCGGGTATATCTATCAAGGAGTGTCGTGTACTGTCTGCGAAGCATATGAAGCTTCTCGTCATTATCAAGCAATATTGCCTGAACAGTCACTTCCTTAATCTTGCCAAGATTAAGAATGAAGGTGCTACCGCATTTAAAAAACCTTGCATCATGGGATAACCTATCAAATAACTCGTGGGAAGACATACGCACTTTCAAGACAACACCATCAGAAAGATGGATGTTTTGCATATGCTTCTCTGTTTCTACATACATAAAGTCAGAAAACAACACCTTATGTGTACCCTGTAACGATTTCAACGTTATCGTTGCTTGCTTACGCTTGGCAAGCTGAATAAAAGCCTTAGACAAGGCTGCTTCAAATTGCTCTATGGTATACGGTTTCAAAACATAGTGGGTCGCATTCAGCGTAAAGGCATCAATAGCATGAGTCGTGGATGTGGTAAGAAAGATTATTTCGCACACATCTTCTTTCTCTCGTAGGATAGATGCCAATTCCATACCCGTGATGTTCGGCATATAGATATCCAGGATCATGATATCAAAAGATCCGTATGACTCTATATGAGAGAGTACACTCTCAACATCTTCAAATGTACTAATCCTTACATCGTTTTCTGGATATTGGGTAGCATAGGACATACTATTTCTTCGTGTCCTGGATAGCTCTTCCCTATTATCGTCACAAATAGCAATCTTAATCATTTTTTTCCTTATCGTAGTTGTGTAAACCTAGTTGTCAAATTGAAAAAAAATCCCTAGAAGTCCTGTGATGGATAGAACTCTAGCTCCGAAGGGATGGGCTTAATACCCATTGAAATACTATCATGTTTTTTCTTACAAAACTACTGAAAGTCAAGGAGGATCATGATAAACGGGCTCCTTTTACGAGACACCTCAAAACATAGTGGTGAAGAGTTCAGGAAAAAGGCTGATCAATACATCCTGATATGAGAAACTCTCCGCACATGACGCTAAAAAAGCAGAGACTGAATTTCAGTTTCTGCTTTTTTGGCGTATGTTATTTTTATGCCTATTCTTGTTCTGAGATCAAGCCATATGATGAAGGAGAACTACTGTCCTTCCTCACAAACGAAAGAGAGATGGCTCCCTTTCCTGCATGCAAGGCGATCACCGGTGAGGCCTCTTCTACAAACAGAGGCTTCAGACCTGTCTTCTTCTCTACAATCTCTGCAACAGAATAGGCAAGCTCAGGATTACCGATATAGGACATACCATAGGATAGGATACCTTCTTTCTTATGCACTCTCATGAAGTGCTTGATCAGAGCGGCTATGCTTCCAGCCCTGGAGAAGCGTATGCCAAGAATCTTGCCCCCACCTTCCTTGGTAAGGCCAACCATAGGCTTTAAGTTCATCTTCAAGATCATGGCACCCAGGCGTTTGGGTATCCTTCCTCCTCGGACCATCATCTCAAGGGACTGCACCGATACCATGATGGTAGTACGATCTGCAGTATCCCTGATATGGCTGAGTAAAGATGCACCTGCGATCCCTTCTGCGGCTTGTCGTGCGGCTTGCTGCACAACAAGACCTTGAGCTGAGGCATTGAGTTTCGTATCGATGATATCGATCAGGGCTCCCCTCTCCTGAAGGGCCTTCGCTGCCAGCTGATAGGTGCGGAACGTACCGCTCAGCTTAGCAGCCACAGAGAGTACCACCACATGCTTGTAGTGCTGGGTAAGGAATTCAAAATGCCGTTGTATCTCTCCTACCGACGGCATGGAAGAGGAAACCTTCTGTTGTGAAGCTTCCATAATTCCCAAGAGCAAAGGAGAAGAGATAGTAATACCGTCAAAGAAAGAGGTCTCGCCTACCTGTACTATCTGAGGGATTCTGTAGATGCGCAAAGCATCGACAACGTCCTGAGGTATGTCGGCAGACGAGTCGGTGACAATGACCGTATCGGAAAGACGTGAATGTGCAGCAGATTGCTGCATGAACATGTCATCGACTTTCTGCTCTTCAATCTGGCTGTACAGGGCCAGACGTTCGAACATCAAGGCGGGGTCATCAGTATGCAGATGGATTCGCATCTGGTTGTCATGACTGCCCATCACCAATGAGTCGCCTAAGCCTACTACGGCACTCTTTACCTGCTGTTTCTGCTCCTCGGTGACCCTCAGAAGGGCTTCAGTGCAGTAACGAAAGTGGCTGGTATCATGAGTATGCTCAGTCTCCATCTGATGTGTATCAGAGAGAAGCAGTGTTTCATTTTCAGAAAAAGTGCGTATAGGATTCAAGATATAGAGGTCGACCCCTTCCAAGATGGATACAAAGGCCTTTGCCCCGGCATCGACAACACCGGAGCGTTTCAACAGCTCCATCTGATTGGTTGTCTCTTTCTCTGCCTGTCTGGCGGAGCGCAGAGCCCGACGCAACAGCACAGGAACAGGAGCATCAAGATTGTCAGAGCTTCCTAATTGGTTTGCCCAAATCTTCATGACAGTCAGGATAGTACCTTCCAAGGGAGTCTCCACGGCGCTGTAGGCCGCAGCAACAGCAGCCTTGGCAGCATCTGCCAGGGCATTGACGGTAAGCTCTTCAAACTCTCGGGCTATAAGGGAAAACCCCTGGAAAAACTGGGCTATGATCATACCTGAGTTTCCGCGAGCTCCGATAAGAGCTGATCTGGCAAAGTTATTGGAAATGTCTGCAACTGAGCCTGTCCCGTCTGTATTGGAAAGAATTGATTTGAGTGTATGGGTGATATTAGAACCCGTATCGCCATCGGCAACGGGAAACACGTTGATCGTGTTGATCTCCTGCATGTTTTCACGCAGATTATAATAGCCGAAGGTCAATGATCCATAGAGGTCTTTTCCGGTTATGTTCATACCTGCTCCTTGTCAGCTGAAAAGCTGAATTTTGGTTCTGTATGGTGTATGAGTCGTTTCATGTTCTCCTTGTGCGTAGCTATGATAAGCAAGCTCAGTATACCAAGGAATGCTAGATTGGCATACTCAATAGGTAGGTTCAGGATTAAGCCCCTTACAATATAATATGGAACGAGCAGTACATACGTGGTCATTGAGGCAAGCGATATGTATCGCGTGATACTTGCCATTGCAAAAAAGACAAACAGACCAAACAAGATGGCAGAGGGGAAAAGGACCGCAATGACCCCCGCCCCTGTAGCAACTCCCTTACCCCCTCGGTGGGAACTAAGATAGGGGGTGTAGATGTGTCCCAAGATGGTCAGCATGCCGATAAACAACACCGAAATACGTGGCAGGGTAAAAAACAGCAAGGCCACCAACGATGGCAACACACCCTTGAGAAGATCGAGCACTCCGACCAGGATCCCCAACCGGGCGCCTAGGGACCTGCTCAGGTTGGTTGCCCCGAGGTTCCCACTACCTGTCTTACGCAGGTCAATATGCTTTCTCGATGCAATAAGGTGGGACGTAGGTATGCCTCCCAGGGCAAAACCAACTAAGCAGAGAGCTGCTGTAACCAGGAGAGTGTCCATCATGTCTTCTTTTTCCAAGGGATAAAGAGGGAAGTCTGCCTGACATACTCCTGATAATAGGCCTCTTTGCCGTACTTCTCTTTCCAAGATATCTCAAGCAGGTTAACCCCGCTGACAAACAAGAGCAAGACGGTGATAAACACCGGACCAAACACTACAAGGTAGGTGGCTCCCTGCAAATAAGGTAGGACAATTACCAGCGTCCCCCACCAGACCAGGATCTCTCCGAAGTAGTTGGGGTGGCGGCTCGTTGCCCAAAGTCCTGTAGTGATTAGCTTTTTGGGATTTTTCTTTTTGAACGAACTCTTCTGATAATCGGCGACAGTCTCATATATGAGGCCGAAGAGAGAGATGCCAAATCCAGCAATAAGGAATGGCATGTTGACCACAAGGCTTTTCGCACCCATGGCAAAGGTAATGGGCAGGAGGATAACCCACACAGCTGTTGCCTGCAACAACCAGAAGGTGCCGAAACGAACAAACGAGTTGCGCTTGTCGTCAAAGCGATGGTCGGTTTTAGTTCGCAGGATTCTGCTGAGGAGATAGGAACCCAAGCGCAGGGCCCAAAGTATTACAATGACCAGCAACAGGGTCTGCAAGAGGTTCTTCTCTGCATGCACCACATAGATGTAGGTCGTTGCAAGAAAAAAACTCAAACTATATGAGAGGTCGGTGACCACATCGGTCTTTCGGATAAATGCGTAGATAAAAAAGGTCGTATTGATAACAAAAGCAATGATTAGGGTCTCAAGAAATAAGCTCATGGGATCTCCTTTTGGCTGGTAGCCAATGGTCGTAACATTTAATAATGATATATAATATCAATAGCAAAAACAAGCTGTAAAGCTATATATATAATTTGGATGTATACATACCGAAGGAAAAAACTATCACAAACTTGCTTGTTTTGGTTTGATATTTTTCTCAGATGGGCCATACGTATCTGATTTGTTGTTTATTGTAGTATTTTACAAGTTTTGCTATAGTGTCGTCATGAAAACAAAGAAAAAACCCATTATTCTCTTTTTTATCCTTATAGCACTTGGAATCATCCTTGTCCTCTGGCTCAATCCTGTGACTACAAGCAATCCCCTGACGAGCATTCTCTCTATCACGGGCATAACGGTCCTTCTCAGTTTCCTCTTCGGCCTGGTAACAGGCGACTACTCCTGGACAGACCGCCTGTGGAGTACTATGCCTGTAGTGTTTGCCTGGATCTATGCAGCACACACATCCTTCACCCTACCGTTGTTGGTTGCAACCATTCTGGTCACTCTCTGGGGAGGAAGACTCACCTTCAACTTTGCCCGAAGGGGCGGCTACACTACAAGTGAAGACTACCGCTGGCCAATTCTCCAGAAGAAAATCAGCAATCCTGTGCTGTGGCAGTTGTTCAATCTGCTCTTCATCGCTTTTTACCAGCAGATCCTCTTCATCGCCTTCACCAGCCCCTTGTACCTGCTTGCCTTGCACGGTCCAAAGGAGATGACTGGTGCCCTCTGGCTTGCATCTCTCCTATTTCTTGCCTTTCTGGCTATCGAAACAATCGCTGACCAGCAACAGTATATCTTCCAGCAGTCCAAATACAACCAGCTTCCCAAGCGAGATGAGTGGACAGAGCAATATGCCCAGGGTTTCCGTTCTAGCGGGCTCTTTGCACGAAGCCGCCATCCGAACTACTTAGGGGAGCTGGGAGTCTGGTTCAGCGTCTACATTTTCGCTTCACTGGCAATAGGTAATTTTCTCAACTGGAGTATCATCGGGCCTCTGGCCCTTACCATGCTATTCAGCATTTCCACCATCTTTACCGAAAGCATCACAGCAAAGAAGTATGAGGCATACCATCAGTACAAAAAACAGGCTTCTGCTATCATATTCAAGTTCTGGTAGTAGATACAAAGACTCTATTCATGTTAGTTTCCATTAGAAGGAGATACTATGAACCTAACAAGAATATTTCTTATTATTGCTATTTTAGCGGTTCTCTTAGCAGTTGCCCTACCGGCAATGCGCGTCGCCTCAAAACAACAGGAACCAGAGGTACAACCTATGAACATACCCCAAGATACAAGTCAGCGATTCCAATTCAAACCCATAGACCAGTCCTTACTGAAAGAACTTAATGCCCAAGAGCGACAAGTTATCATCAACAAAGGGACAGAACGCGCCTATGTAGGAGAATTTACCGACAACAAAGAGGAAGGCACCTACTACTGCAGACAGTGTGGATCGCCTCTGTATGCGTCGGACGACAAGTTCAACTCCAATTGCGGATGGCCCTCTTTTGATGAAGAACTTCCCTTTGCGGTGGTAAGGCATCCTGATGCCGACGGCTCCAGGACCGAGATAGTCTGCGCAACCTGTAATGGCCATTTGGGACATGTGTTCCTAGGGGAGCGTTTTACCGAGAAGAACACCCGCCACTGCGTAAACTCCATCTCCATGACCTTCAAGGAAGGCGCCCCCCAAGCACGGGCTGTCTTTGCAGGAGGATGCTTCTGGGGTGTCGAGCACCTCTTTGAAAGCGTTGAGGGAGTATACGAGGCAACCAGCGGCTATACCGGTGGCAAGGTTGAGAATCCAACCTATGAGGATGTACTCTCCAAAAAGAGCGGCCACCTTGAAGCGGTTGAGATCCTTTACAATCCCAAGGTTGTCTCCTATGAGGAGCTCGCAAAGTACTTCTTTGAGATTCACGACCCCACCCAGGCAAATGGCCAGGGCCCTGATATCGGCAACCAGTACCTCTCGGCGATCTTCTATCAGAGCCGGCATGAGTTCGACACAGCTGTCAAACTCATCAACACTCTTGAGGATAAGGGTCTGAAAATTGCTACGACACTACGCCCTGCCGCAAAGTTCTGGGATGCAGAGGGCTACCACCAGGACTACTATGAGCGTAAGGGAAGCCAGCCTTACTGCCATGCTTGGACAAAGCGGTTCTAAGGAGAACTAGAAATCCTCACAAAGAAAAGAAAAAAATAAGCAAAGGAAGAACAAATCTCCTGCCGGACCATTTCCAGCGGGAGATTTTTCTTGAACAGGGTACTTGAAAAACTTAGCTTGTCAGGACATCAGCGCTAATAAGTGCGCTACACACCACATACGAGCCCTTCAGTAGAACTGTGGCAAGCTGGTGCTCGGCAAAGACCAAATCCAGGTGTCCCATCTCAGTAGCTATCGTCGCCACCATGCAGGAGGTCCCCTTATAGCCATGTTCGCGCTTCTCCACCTCTAGAACAGGAGCGGCAAAAACCATCAGCTTCTCCTGCTCGGCATACGTGTCCCGACTTTCCTGCTTAAGGCTTTCGTCCCGTGCCATGATATAGTTAAAGGGCAAGAGTTTTCGGTCATCAAGGCGGGAGACCTTTTCGGTAGCCTCCTCATAGGAGGCGCGACTGTCATAGACATCCATGGACTGGGGAAATGCACAGACCTGCAGAGAGAGCGAGGAGTCCTCGTCTATGCTCTCTAGGGTTGCAGCATGGATGAGATCGGCGATGAAGGCGCTGGTCTCATCGGCGTTGGTCATCAACAGCGAGATGGCCAAGGGCTCGCCCACCCCTACTTTTGAAAGGGGCTTTGCCATCCAGAGACACCTCCCGCTCATATGCATGTCCAGGCCCGCTATCTCTAGGTCATCGCCTTGCTTGACGGTCCTGTAGACCAGTTCCAAACCGCTGTCGAACAGCTTGCTGTAGTAGGCCCCCTGCACTGCAGGAATCCGCTTTGCTTCCCTGAACCAGGTGAGCAACTGCTCCTCATCCAGT
>CAXYZP010000048.1:0-8481 GCA_964293175.1 uncultured Sphaerochaeta sp. | reverse complement strand
TAGGCTGCTATTAGGCAAGCATAGTTTTCAAATCTTCCTCAACAGAAGAGATTCCGGCAATACCGAAGTTCTCAACCAGCACGTTCACCACATTGGGTGAAAGGAAGGCAGGAAGGGTTGGTCCGAGGTGAATGTTCTTCACTCCAAGGGACAACAGGGCCAACAGGACGATGACAGCCTTCTGCTCGTACCAGGCGATGTTATAGGAGATGGGCAGATCGTTGATATCGTCCAGTTCAAAGACTTCCTTCAACTTCAAGGCAATGAGTGCCAAGGAGTAGGAGTCGTTGCATTGACCTGCATCAAGAACGCGGGGAATGCCACCGATATCACCGAGGTTGAGCTTGATGTACTTGTACTTCGCACAACCGGCGGTAAGAATGACGGTATCTTGGGGAAGAGCCTTTGCAAACTCTGTGTAGTAGTCACGGCTCTTGGACCTTCCGTCACAACCACCCATGACAATAAAGCGCTTGATAGCTCCGCTCTTCACTGCATCGACAACCTTGTCAGCGAGTGCAAATACCTGGTTATGGGCAAAGCCTCCGACAAGTTCGCCAGTCTCCAGTTCAGTAGGGGCTGGGCTCTTCTTGGCAAGTGCGATGATCTCAGAGAAATCCTTCTCTTCACCAATACCACCCTCGATGTGCTTCACACCAGGGTAGCCTGTTGCACCAGTGGTGAAAATACGATCCTTGTATGAGTCTGCAGGTTTTACGATGCAGTTGGTGGTCATCAGGATGGGGCCATTGAAAGAAGCGAATTCTTCCTTCTGCTTCCACCATGCATTACCATAGTTACCAAAGAAGTTAGGGAACTTCTTGAATGCAGGATAGTAGTGTGCAGGAAGCATCTCAGAGTGGGTGTACACATCTACGCCGGTGCCTTGGGTCTGCTCAAGAAGCATCTCAAGGTCGCGAAGGTCGTGTCCACTGATGAGAATGCCTGGGTTAGTTCCAGCACCGAGCTTGACGCGGGTCATCTCAGGATTACCATAGGCTGCAGTGTTGGCACCGTCGAGAAGAGCCATGCCTGCGACACCATACTTACCTGTTTCCAAGGTAAGGGCGACGAGATCTTCAACGCTCATGTCCTCAAGCAAGGCTGCAAGGGTAGACTGAATGAAGGTATCGAGCTCCTCATCTTCCTTGATGAGAACGTTAGCATGTTTGCTATATGCACTTACGCCCTTGAGGCCGTAGGTGATCAATTCCTTAAGGCTACGCACATCTTCATTGGTTTCGCTCAGGACGCCTACGCCCTTAGCCTGGTCAAGGAAGAGGCTCTTGTCGGTAGCATCATAAAGAGCTGCAGGGCTCAGGCCTTCCTTGTTGGAAAGCTGGGAGAGCAGGTTCTTATTTGTTGCAATGACAAGCAGGATGCGCTCGACAAAGACTTGCTCGTCAAAGTTTGCATTGGTGATAGTGCTGAACAGGTTGAAGGTGACCATCTGGTTCACGTCTGAGGGAACAGCCTTCCCTTCTGCTCTGAGTCTTGTGGTGATCTGGCTTAGGCCTTTGGTTACCCAAATAAGCAGGTCCTGCATGTTGGCAGTTGCGGGGTCTTTTCCACAAACCCCCGCCTGGGTGCATCCGATATTACGTGCAGTTTCCTGACACTGGAAGCAAAACATCTTGTTGTCCATTCATTTTCTCCTATTTTTAAAAACTTGCTACCAGAAACATTCTAAAGCTTTCTGGGGCAAATGTTACGTGCATGATATTATCTGGCAATGGGGAGTGCTGTTGCTAAAGCAAAATTCTTATTCATATACTCCCTCCTGCTACTACTGTTTCCCCACTTCTAAGCAGGAATGATACCCGGAGTATAGAAAATATGAACATCTCACTATGTTGTATTTACAACATAGGATAAATTTATTAGCAATATAACAAATTCGTTGCATTTATATCGATAAAAAGAGAAGGAATCATCTGTTGGATAAAAATTGAGAAAGAGCCCCGATCTTCTTTCGAAGGTCGGGGCTCTGCTAAAACACCCATGCTAAAAAATAAGATTACAAACCAGAAACCAAGCACATCATCTAGAGTGAATACCTAGCCAGAAGAATAGTGATTGTAATCCTAGGCCTCTGCTTCCACTCCGATTGGATCATCCTCAGGTTCACCACGGTGGACATTACGCATCAGGAAGAATGCGATAAGCATGGAGACCGCACCATAGATAAAGATGGCCCTAAAGCCGAAGAGGTCGATAAACCCTCCTGTGATGGGAGGCGATATGATGGAAGCGAGCTGACTGAAGAAATAGTAAAGACCGGTATAGATTCCGACTGTCTTGAAACTGGACATCTGCCAAAGCATCGGGAAGCTGTTGGTGACAACAGAAACCCAGAAGATACCAAAGAGAAAGAGCAGTGCCCAGAAGGTATACTGCCTGAAAGCGGCTCCCATCCCAGAGGTAAGCGGGTCATGGAAAAAGATAAAGGTTAGGATTCCAACCAGCATGATTAGGGAGAAGCGAATAGTTCTCTTTCTACCGACCCTGTGGGCAATGATGCCTGAAGGAATTGCAAATATAGCGTAGGCTATGCCAACCATACCCGCAGCAAGAGAGGCTGTCCCACTGGAAGTCTGTAGAATATCTTTGGAATAGAGACCGACAAAGGGAAGAATTCCCTGATATCCGATAAACCACATCAACAACGAGAGCAGGATAAAGAGGGCACTCTTGTCCTTCTCTGCGAAGATGACCTTCAGCGAGTGGAGGATAGGCTCCTTCTTCTCCGATTCCTCCTTGTTGATAGCCTGCTTCTCCTTCACAAAGAAGAAAAGCAGCAAGACTGCGATAAGTACAAGCACAGAGGAGATGGGAAATGCAAGGATGTCCTTGGTGGGGCCTAACTTGGGAAGGGTGATGGGAACGTCCATCAGTCTGGCAAGACCCACCGTACCGACGATGGTAGCAATACCTCCCATGGTGTTAATGACGCCATTGGCCTCACTACGCAACTCACCGGGGATCATATCAGGCATCAGGGCGACAACAGGGCCGCGTACCGCCTGTTTGAACAGGTTAAGCACAAACACTAAGGCAATGAGAAGCCAGAGCCCTGTCAGGGCTGCAAAGGGGATCAGGCCGAAGGCCACAGCCGTTATGGGGAGGCAGACAATGATGAAAGGCATCCTTCTTCCAATCCTCGTGTGGGTACGGTCACTGATCGCACTGAAAACGGGGATAAGCAAGATCGCCAGCATATTGTCGAGTGTCATAATGGTGCCGATGAGTGCCTTGGAAGAGACATACTTCTCAAGGAAGATAGGGACATAGGTGTCATACAGAGGGTCCATCAACCCCATAGTGAAAAATCCTAGTCCAATAAGAAATGTGGTCAGATAGTAGCCCTTGAGCCCTTTCTTACCCTTCTTTTTTTCTATAGCCATACCGTTCTCCTTTGCCTGGAACATATAGGCGAATTGTACCATGAAAAAAGGTTCTCGGGGGAAGGGTTTGCATAAAGACTGGACGAAAAGCGTAGTTTGGGGTACACCACAGATATGCAAGACAATACTAAGGGTCAAACCATCAGAACCATAGCCAATCTGGAAAAGCACCTGCAGCTTACCGACGAAGAGCGAGCCTTTGAAAGCCTGGAAGGGGTACTGCCCCTAGCCATCCCCCCCTACTTCCTCTCCCTCATCGACAAGGATGATCCTCTCGATCCCCTACGCATCCAGGTGGTGCCTACCATCCATGAAGGCGAACTCCTTACAAACGAGCATATCGACCCCTTGGCCGAGGTGAATCACTCAGTAACTCCTCGCCTTATCCACCGCTATCCCAGCCGTGTGGCATTTCTGGTGACCGATATCTGTGCCATGTACTGCAGGCACTGCTTTCGTAGACGGTTCACAGGAACCTTTCAAGGCCCTGCATCGAAAGCTGAGATACAAGAAGCTGCATTCTATCTAAAGAGCCATACGGAAGTGAAGGAAATATTACTGACAGGGGGGGATATGATGACTCTCTCCGACAATAAGATAGAAGAGCTCATCTCTCTCTTCAGAGAGGCTAGAAGTGATCTCGTCATCAGGCTCTGCACCAGGATACCAGCTGCCTACCCTGCTAGAATCACCCCTGCCCTGGTTGCCATCATCAAAAGCTTCAATACCGCACCTTTCTACCTGATGACACAGTTCAACCATCCAAGGGAACTTACCGAAGAAGCCGTTACTGCAGTGGGCATGTTTGTTGATGCAGGCATTCCTGCAATGAATCAAAGTGTCCTGCTCAAAGGGGTAAATGACAATGCAGATACCCTTGAAGAGCTTTGCAACAAGCTCATCTTCTCGAGAATCAAACCATATTATCTTTTTCAAGGAGATCTGGTGGAAGGCACCTCACATTTTAGGGTCCCTCTAGAGAAGGGCCTAGCTCTAGAAAAGGAGCTACGAAGACGCATTTCAGGTCTTGCCATGCCCCTCTTTGCAGTTGACCTGCCTCAAGGAGGAGGAAAAGTCCCCCTCACTGAGGGGTATCTCCAAGAGAGCAATAGCTGTGCGGTGTGGAACTTCATTACTGTAGAAGGGAAGAAAAGAAGCTATCCTAAAGAGTAATACTACAGAGCATTGATCCTATCGAGGACATCTTGTATCGCCTTGGTGCGGATCTCAGTTCGTTTCTCTTCATAGACAACAGGGTCGAGAAACACTTCAGGTCCTTCAGTGACAAACGTAGGAGCAGCCAAGACGGGCTCAATCTTTTGAACCATACTCGTTGCTGTCAAAACCGAAGGAGCCTTGGGAATCCCAGCCTTAGTCTCTGCAACCACAGAAGGTGGTTCAGGAACAACAGGGGCAGGCATGACAACCTCGGGCTCTACAGCCACTTGGGGTGTTACAACAGGTTTAGCTTCAACCATAGGTTCTAGGGGAACAGTCTTTGTTTCAGCAACAGGGGTCACTACATTCGTCACTACTGATGGAGCAGGTACAACAACAGCAGTAGATGGAGTAGTAACGGCTTCCACCATCTGTGCAACTTCAGCCTTAGCAGGCTCTTCCATAGCTGCAAGGATAGAGGGAACGAGATCCGCCACTATCTGGTCGCGATAGGAAGTATAGATAAGAACCAACTCTTCTTCTGTGATGCTCTCTCTCACCTGAGGAGGGAGCTCCTGAGCAAGATAGGGAAGATAGGTCGCCTTGTTGGCATCGAGTTCACTGACAAGCATCTCTACCAGAGAGGGGATCATCCTGTCGACTAGCTGGGGCACATACGTCTGCATTTCAGCCTTAAGGTCATCTTCAACCCGCTGTAGGCGTGCATCAAGCATTCCTTCAATCTGGAAGAAGAACGAGCTTTGTCCTTCGCCAAAGGTAGCTAACAACTCTGTGCGCAGAGCTTCCACCTGTCTGGTAAAATCAGCTTGCAAGCCTTGGGGAATTACCGGGGCACTACCTGTATCTGATGTTTGATCTCCCAAATTGAACGTATCTCCGAGTATGGCAGATAGCTGGGTAACAAAATCTTTATCAAGGGCTAATTCTTTTTTTAATTTCTCATAGAGAGGACCTTCGAGAGAACGGGCTACCTGGTCGGTGAGGCTGGGAAGCAGCTCTTCGGCTAGGGCCTTCTTATCGACAGATGACTGAGCAACAGGCTCAGCAACCGGTTTTCGTATGGGGGCTTCTATTTCCAACAGTGGTTGTAATTGCCGCGCTCGGGCCTGCTCTAACAGTTCATTGGGAACACCAGGACGTAGATACCATATCCCCGCAAAAGCAAAGATCGCCACAACCGTTGTAATAACCAGCAAGTGTATCCGAACCGATTTCTTCATTTCAAACCCTCATAATACAATTGTTTCATCAAGACGATGAAACTCCGATTCCTATCGTAGCACAATACGCGGTGACTTGTCGATGAATTAACACTTTATCAGAACCATTGCGCAAGACGAAAACAGGGAGAAGAGCTGGAAAAACATCAGAACGTATATCCTGCTGTGCCTTCTCCCGTGCCAAAAATTTCTTCAGTGTAATATTTCCACGTTTTTTGGAGCGTAAAAACCTAGTAAAAATCGGGGCCTTCACCAATACCACATGGTCACACAACATATAGAGCTGCATCCTGTATAGCAGAGCCGCATTGATAAGCAGAGCTTCTTGTCCCTCTTTTTCAGCCTTTTCAATCAGACTTTTGCACTTTTCAACCATCGCCGGGTGGGTTATCCCTTCTAGGACCTCAAGTTTCCCCGGATCTGAAAAAACCAGAGAGCCCAAAGCCTTGCGGTCCACTTTACCCTCTTTTACTATATCCGATCCGAAGCTCTTGATCAGCAGAGCCTGACTATCCTCCAAGACAGCATGCCCCAAAAGGTCAACATCGATGACCGTGCATCCCAGTTTGGCAAAAGAGGAGGCTACCACATTCTTTCCTGCAGCCGCCTTGCCTGTCAGACCAATGACCATCATCAGTGGATCTCTCCCCAGCTCTTGCCAGTCTCAATGCTCGCACGCAAGGGAAGAGAGAGTTCAACTGCCCCTTCCATCGCTTCCTTGACCAGCGCATGCACCTTTTCAAGCTCCCCTTCGGGAACCTCGAAGACCAGTTCATCATGGATCTGTAGCAACAGCTTTGTATCGGGCGAACTCTCGCCCAATGCCTTGTCTATACGAAGCATAGCAAGTTTCATGATATCAGCGGCACTGCCCTGTATTACGGTATTGACCGCTATCCTCTGTGCCTTTGCCCGTTCAACCCCATTTCTACTGTTAATCTCAGTAATGGTGCGAAGATGTCCAAGCAAGGTGGATACATACCCATTGAGAGCGGCATCCTCACGGGTTTTTTCAATGAATGCTTTTACTGCGCTATAACGTGCAAAATACTGATCAATAAAAGCCTTTGCCTCAGCGTGAGTAATCTTCAGGTCCCCTGAAAGACTATGGGGTCCCATACCATACATAACCCCGAAGTTGATGGTTTTGGCCACCCTTCTCTGCTCGCCTGTAACCTCTTCCAACGGAACGTCAAAAATAAGGGAAGCTGTCGAGCTATGAACATCAACACCCTTAAGGAAGGCACCCTTCAGACCCGGATCATCGGCCATGTGGGCAAGGACAACCAACTCAATCTGCGAATAGTCGGCTGAAAGGAAGACATACCCCTTTTTGGGGACAAAGGAAGAGCGGATGCGTCTGCCCTCTTCTGTCCTGACAGGAATATTCTGCAGGTTAGGTTCTCTGCAAGACAATCGACCGGTCTCGGTCCCTGTCTGGGAGAACGAAGGATGAATCCTTCCAGTTTTTTCCAGGATATCAAGGGGAAGCTTGTCGATATAGGTTGTCTTGAGCTTATTCAGCGTCCGGTACTCCAGCACCAGGGCAACCTCAGGATAGATTCCGCTCAAGGGCTCCAATACATCGGTAGCCGTAGAAAATCCGGTTCGTGTCTTTGCACCTGTAGGAATTTCTCGTTCGACAAACAGCACTTCCTGTAACTGCTTGGGGGAGTTGAGGTTGAACTCATGCCCACAGATAGCAAATATTTCCTTCTGTATAGCACCGATCCTTTTTTCAAATTCAGCCGTCAAAGGCTCCAAAAGGGTTCTATCAAGGAAAATACCCTCAATCTCCATGTTTGCAATGATACGCAGCAGAGGCATCTCAAGATTTTCCATCAAGGACATAAGGTTCCGTGCAACCAAAAGGTTGCCAAACAACTTATAGAGCCTGAAGGTGATATCAGCATCCTCAGCGCCATAGAAGACTGCCTGCTCCTGAGGAATATCAGCAACACTCTTGCCCTTGGGAATGGCATCCTTGTAGGCAAGGGTCTTGTATTCCAGATACTTATCAGCAAGGTAATCCATATTGAAGACCCCTGTGCTGTCCAACAGCCAGGCTGCCACCATGGTATCGAAAACAAGCTTTTTGGGAACAACGCCCCAATTAACCAATATCTTGTAGTCATATTTGATATTCTGCCCAACTAGGGAGAGTCTGCCTGTGGTGAAGAACTCAGAAAGAATGCCTTTGAGATCCTCATCAGAGAAGAGCCTTTCCCCTTCGCTGATTATTGGCACATAGTAGGCAACTGCCTCTACCCAGGAAAATGAGAACCCAAGGGGTTTTGCAACCATGGCATCGAGGGAGTCTGTCTCCAGGTCGAAGGCAATGATGCCTCCCTCCTTCTCCGCTTGCAAGAAGAGTTCTCGTAACCTCTGTAAGGTCATCACCGCTTCATAGGCTCCCTTTTCAGAGCTTTTCATAGCTTGGTTGACCACATCCTTCTTTTTAGGAGCTACGCCTCCATTGGCAAGCTTATTCAGCTCACGCAGGATGCTTTTCATCCCTATCTCTTCAAACAGGGGAATGGCGGCCTTATAGTTGAGGTTATCGAGCAAGTACTCTTTTGTATCAAAGGACTCTACTGTGAACAGGTCACATTTGAGCTCGACCAGGGATTTGCTTAGTTTTGCAAGTTCTGTTCCCTCTTCCAGTTTCTTCTGCATGC
>CAXYZP010000047.1:0-8595 GCA_964293175.1 uncultured Sphaerochaeta sp. | reverse complement strand
TGAACACCATCAAGGCATTGGCGAGGATGCACGAAGAAGAGGAGATCTACACCATCACCATAAAGCTGGGCAAGCTGTTGCGCTCCACAATAGACAACCATGAAAGCGAATGCACCCTCAAGGAGAGCATGGCCCTGATAGACTCCTACCTGACCATCCAAAAGATCCGCTTCGGGGAGAAGTTGCATGTTACCACCTTCCTCGATCCCGCCTGTGCGATGGTGAAGACCCCCAAGCTGATAATCCAGCCTCTGGTAGAGAACTCCATCGTCCATGGGTTGGAACCAAAGGCAGGAAACTGGAATATTGAAATCCTAGTACAGGAGAAAAACGGGATGATATTCCTCACCGTTAAGGATGATGGAGTGGGATTTCCCTCCGGAACGCTTCCGGACAACCTCGATGACCTTGCAAATTCAACCCACGTTGGTGTATACAATGTATATAGGCGTCTTGCCCTCAAGTATGGAAAGAAGATGAGTTTCTCAATTGTATCCAAAGAAATGGAAGGTACGGTGGTATTCATCTCGTTCCCTATAGGCAATGATGCGACAAAAGGAAGTACCGTATGAGTTACACTGTAGTATTTGTAGAAGATGAAAAGATTGTAAGAGATGAAATAGTCTCATCCATACGGTGGAAACTACTCGGCCTGGAGCTGGTAGGGACTGCCGGTGACGGCCTCGAAGGCGAAAAGCTCATCAAGGAACTGGAACCCGATATCGTACTTACCGATATCAGACTTCCCGGTCTCGACGGGCTTGCCATGCTATCGCGCTGTCCTGTCAACCATGCCATCATCCTAAGCGGGCACTCTGACTTCAACTATATGAAGCAGGCCATCAGGCTGGGGGTGTTCGACTACCTGCTCAAGCCGGTGGACGACGAGGAGCTTGAGGAGACCCTTGCCAATCTTGTCAAGAAGATTGAGGAAGAGGACCGTGACTTCGAGCAGATGAAACAGGGCAAGAAGGCAAGTGCAGCAGAGCTCATCACCCTGCCACGCCAGGTGAACAACCATGTCATCGACAACACCATCGCGTTCATTGCAGAAAACTACTCAAGCCCCGTGGGCTTACAGGAGGCAGCAGCCTTCCTAGGCCTCTCAGAGAGCCACCTGTCCCGCCTCTTCAAAGAGGTGACCGGATTGAACTTCCTGCAGTACCTCAATGCCTGGAGGATTAACAAGTCGGTCGAGCTGATGAAGGATCCCAAGCGCAACATCGGGGAGATAGCAACCAATTGCGGCTTCCCCACCCCCGGCTACTTTGCCAAGATCTTCAAGCGCTTTACCGGCCTTACCCCGACACAGTACAGGGATGAGCATAGCAGTCTCTAAGATCAGAGAAAATTCTTGCGAAAGCAATAGGACATGAGGCCATCATAAAAACCTGCATCTCACATTGAGAAGCAGGTTTTTTATTTGCTTGCAGAACAGTCCTAGTTGTACCTGTACCTTGCTTTCGTATTTCAGAGACCATGCCAAGGATACTTATACTCATACCCTACAAGGTATATATTTTATATTTACCCTATAAGGTATATTGACATAATTACCCCTACAAGGTATATTTCGTTTGTATATACTCTATGGAGGAACCTATGGAACATCTCATCCTTACCCCCTATCAACTCACAGTAGCCCTAAAGAACCGGAGAAAGACCCTGAACCTTACGCAGGCTGAAGCTGCAGCAAAAGTGGGCCTTCTCCCCAAGACCATCTCTGCCCTTGAGAATGATCCTGAGAGATGTGCCCTAGACAGTTTCCTTAAGCTTCTTTCTGCTCTAGATTTCGAATTGACCCTGAAACCGAAACCCATCCGCTCTGATGATTCACAGAAAGGAGAGTGGTAACATGAACAACGCTTTGGATATCTGGATGATATAGAGAATTAATAGGAAAGTGAACTCAAAAACCAAGACAAGGACAGGAAAAAATTCCTCAAAACACAGGTTCTTTTCTGGTTACTGGCAGCCCCTGACGGCCATGCCAAAAACTTTAGCATCTTTCTTGAAAAACAAGGACGGTATACGTTGACCCCTTTGTATGATGTGGTATCCGCCTATCCGGTTCTGGGTCATGGGATCGGCATGATTCCCAAGCCAAAATTAAACATGGCAATGGCGGTGACTGGTACAAACCGCCACTATGAATGGGCCAGAATCCAGAAAAGGCATTGGCTTGAGCAAGCTCACAGTACTGGTTCTACCCTGTTAATGCATGAAATAATCGGTGAAATATTACAGGAGGTTCCTTCAGCTATCAGCGAGGTGACGGCTAAACTTCCTCAGGATTTTCCTGAGGAAATAGCCTTACCAATCGTACAAGGAGTGCAAGAGAGTGTGAAGAAACTTCTGTAGGGTACCTGTCAGAGACCAAACGCTTCGCTCAGCTTCTCAGAAGCACTCTGCCTGATACCTTCATTGTAGAGCAAGCACTGCATACCCATCGTTGAGGCTTGGACAATGTTCTCCTCATAGTCATCTATGAAGTAGGTCTTGCCTGCTTCTGTCTTCTCCTTGGAGAGGATATGTTCGAAGAACTGCCTGGAAGGCTTGGAGATGCCCATCTCATGGGATGCATAACTCTTGTCAAAGAGAGCGAGGGCTCCCATCCTCTCCAGGATGTCCCAGTGCGGGGCAAAGGTATTTGAGCCACAGACAACACGCTTGCCTTCAGAACGGAGAGCCTTGATAAGGTCCACTATCTCGTCATTGAAGTGTGGGGTGAAATCCTTTGCAAAAGGGTTTCCCTCCACCTTGATGCCAAACTTGGTCCGGACATGCTCCCAATATGCTTCTATGGGGAGGGTTCCATCCATCATGGCAAAGTCATAATTGTGGTAATCCGCCTTGAATTCCTCTTTGTCGAGGCCAAGACGCCTTGAGATCTTACCCAGCATGTGGATGTTCTTGACCACCACATTTCCCATATCAAAGATGAAAAGCTCACACCCTTCGACCGGATCATTGATGAAGGAGAGATACGGGCGCAGGTCCTTGGGCTCTTTTGCAAGCAGGTCAGCCTTGAGTTCGGGATTGGCACTAGCGCTAGCTATGCCCATCTGGCGCGCCCGAGCGATGCTATCCTGGTTTTTGGAAACCAATAGGTAGCGTCTGTAGGGAAGATCACCTAGGGGTGGGAACATCTCCAACTCCGGGCAGAGTGCCAACAGGGGAGCAAAGAGAGGATCACTACTGGGGAGGTCAGTGCAAATTCGATCGTACATATTTAACCCTTCCTCGACTCATATACAGCTGAGCCACCTATAAAGTACTTGGTAAGGGACATAAAAAGCAAGAACATTGGTATCGATGCCAGCAAAGCCGCTGCCATCATAGCCCCTTCGTCAGTACTTCTCTCCAACGCAAAGTTGGAAATGTACTGGGGAATGGTCTTCATCTTGTCGCTCTGGCTTACCAACAGTGGCCACAACAGGTTGTCCCACTGCGCTCGGAAGGAGAGGATTGCCAAGGTGGCTATCACAGGCTTGCAGTTGGGGAATACTATTTTGATGAAAATTCCAAACTCACCCATCCCGTCGACACGCGCTGCATCGAGGAACTCGCCGGGAAAGGTTGTCAGGTACTGCTTCATCTGGAAGATGCCGAAGGCACTTACCAGGAAAGGAAGGATGAGTCCTACATAGCTGTTCTGGATATGCAGCACCATGACGACCATATACAAGGGGATCATGATCGCTTCAAAAGGGATCATCATTGTCGCCATGATCATCATGAAGACGGTGTTCCTTCCCTTGAACTTGAACTTGGCAAGCCCGTACCCGGTAAGGGCAGCAAGCATGACCGTCGTTACGGCTACGGTGATGCTGACTATCAGGGAGTTTGCAATGTTCCGCAGGAAGATATAGGTCCCGTCGTTTCCCATGATTGCCTTGGCAAAGTTCTCCCACTGCAACCCTTCGGGAATCCAGTTGAACGGCATCCGAACTATCTGGCGAGAGCTCATCATCGATGCAGTTATCATGAATGCGATGGGCATCAGGGTAAAGAGAAGCATGGCAAACAGGAAGAGAAGCATCAGGACCTTGGGCAGTGTTATTGTTTTTTCTTTTTGCATCATCGTCTCCTAATATTCCACATTCTCGCTCTTGGTGGTCTTGAACTGGACCAAGGTCAGGCTGAGCATAAGGATGAACAGTACAACACTCATGGCGCTTGCCCGGCTGAGGTACTGCTGCTGGATACCGGTAATGTAGATATTGAAGGTGATGACGTTGATGGGGGCCCTTGGGGCTCCGTTTGAGTAGAGCATGTACTGCGTTCCAAAGGTCTTCAGACACTGCAGCATGGCCATGACAGAGACCAGCACTACGGTTGGTTTCAACAGAGGAAGGGTAATCCTCCAGAAATTCTGCCATTTGTTCGCTCCGTCTATGGTCGAGGCTTCATAGATGGTAGGGGGAATGGAGGCAAGGCCGGTAATGAAGAGGATGACAAAGTACCCTATGTACTTCCAGAAATAGATGACCATGGTCGAGACCTGCTCCATGACCGGGTCGACAAGCCAACGATGGTCGGTACCAGGGGTCCCCATTAAGGTATTAACCCACTGGTTTCCCAGGCCTCTCGGGTCAAAGATAAGCATCCAGATGGTTGCAGCTACTACCGAGGAAAGGATTGCAGGGCAATAGTATGCTATCTGCAAAAACTTCTTAGTCCTGTTGCTGGAGAGATAACTGATGAAAACGGCAATGATGAGGCTCAAGATAAGGAGGGGGATGAAGGTACCCAAGGTAAAGACCATCGTCGACTTCAGCGAATTGATGAAGGAGAGCTCATTGCTGGCCGTGGCAGGATTGAATAGGCGTAGATAGTTGCCAAGTCCAATAAACTTAGGCGGAGCTTTGCTCAAAGCCATCCTGTTGAAAAAGCTCATGTAAAAAGCATTCAAAATAGGATAAAAATTAAAAACAGAGAAGAAAACCAAGGATGGGACTACAAACGCAACTCCCCATCGTGCCTGTTTCTTCTCGATGCTGAAACTTTTCTTGGAACCCATAGAGTCTCTCCTAGGGAGCGGACAGAATTGCCCACAGTGTGTGTGATGCAGACTACATTGAGCCAATAGACAAGCTCAAGCAGATAAGGCAGATATGCTAGTGTTGCATACGTAAAGATAATAGATTGGCATACTGAACAAACAGAAACCATACGTACCAAGTGGTAAGAAATTATGGAATAAGGAGAAGAGGTCCTGCCGGACAAGCCGGCAGAACACTCTCCCTACGTACTATTAATACTGTTCGTCAAGAATCTCTTGTGCAGAAGCTCTGAGAGTGGCAAGTGCCTTCTCTGGGCTCACTCCACTGAGCATGACTGACTCAACAGCGTTGCGGATCAGGGACTGGATCTGTGCGGAGTTTTCTCCGTAGTAGATCATGTGTGAACGGTTCATGTCATCGATGAATACCTGGCTGTAGGGCATGTTCTTCAAGGTGTCGGAAGCAAACAGGGCCTTGGTAGGCTGAATGATGTTTCCACCACGGGTCAGATAGTCCTCACCATGGCTGAGCAGGAAGCCGGAAAGTTTCCAGGCAGCCTTGCGAACAGCAGGGGAAGAGTCAGCATTGACCATGAAGAAGTGACCATAATAGCAGGCAGCAACGTCACGAACAGCATCCTCGAACACGGGATATGGGATGACCATCCACTCTCCACTATTGAAGAAATCAGGATTGTCCTTCTCGATTCTTCCTTCCTGGTAGAGACCGGTGTGGGCCATGGCAATGTCATTGTTGTCCTTGTTGAACAGGTTACGGGCATTCTTATAGGTAGGAGAGCCGAGGTTACGTCCGCTTGGTCCCCATTCCTTCATATAGGTAAGGGCCTTGATCCAGGCATCGTCACCTAAGATGGCCTTCTTGCCATCGGCGCTGAGGAGGTCTCCACCAAGCTGTTCTACCATAGGAACAAAGAAAGTCAGATAGTACGGATACCTGAAGTCAAATCCACGGCGAATGAGGATGTCTCCATCACGGATGACAAGCTTCTCGGAGATGTCAGCCATCTCTTCCCAGGTCTTGGGATAGTCAGTCTCAGGATTGAGGCCAGCACTCTTGAAAACCTTCTTGTTGATGTAGATGGACCAGTTGGTCAGTTCGAGGGGAAGGCCATAGACATCACCATCGACGGTTACCGTGTCCAGGACTCCGGGAATGTACTTGTCAAGCAGATCCTGCTTGTTGGCATATCCTGCAGCCTTGTAGTCGACAGGAGCTACACGAGCATTGGAGATATACGCATACTGGTGCTCGATGGGCAGGTTGAACATGTCAGGTCCCTGGTTTGCAGCAAAAGCTGTCTGGACCAATTCAATCTGCTTTACAGAAGCCTGGGTGGAACGGACTACAGTGATGTTGGGGTTCATTTTCATGAATTCTGCGATCAACTCAGTCTCAAGCTGAGTTCTGGCAGGGTCTTCATGGGTCCAATACTGGATAGTTACAGGAGCGTTCTCATCCACGACAGTTTCCTTTGCACCAGCGGCAAACACGAAAGAAGGGATAAGGAGCACCAAAACAGCGAATAGCAGTAATGATTTTTTCATACTGACCTCCTAAAGTCATTTATACCTTAAGTATACACAGCAGAACAGTGTATTCACAAGGCAATGCTTTTGTGATTCCTGTCCTGTTTTGCGCACAAAAAATGCCACCTTATATATCAGTGGCAATTTTGTATTTTAAACAACATGAATGTTATGACAAGAGAAATATATACAAAGGTCAGCTCTTTTTCTCGTGCATCTGCATGAAGATCGCAAGTTTTTCCATTGTCTCGCTCGAGATGTCATGCTCGATGAGGCAGGCATCCTGTTCGGCTATCTTGGGATCGACACCAAGCATCTCGCTGAGGAACGTGGTAAGGGTCTTATGACGGAAATAGACCTGGGATGCCTTAATCTCGCCTTTTTCTGTCAATTCAATATCCCCATAGGTCTCTTGGTGGATATACCCATCAGCCATGAGAATCTTCATGGCCCTATTGACGCTTGGCTTAGACACACCAAGACGAAGGGCCACATCAGTAGTCCTCACTCTACCCTTATCCTGGTGAATAGCCAAAACGGCTTCCAGGTAATCTTCGCCAGATTTTTGCATGCCCTATCGTACCATGCATCCCTAATTTTGTCATCCTATAACAACTAGAGGAGTGAAGAGATAAAAAACCATTGACACATATGTTTGTTTTGACTAACATATGTATGAGCATACAAGGAAAAGGGGATGCATATGGCAATGACAATGGATGAACTAGCCGTTGGACAACGAGCATGTGTAGGTGCTATCACAGCGCCTAAACAACTCAAGAGAAGACTCATGGATATGGGCTTCACCAAGGGTGTGGATATAGAAGTAGTCAAGATGGCCCCAATGGGCGATCCCATGGAAGTGACTCTGCGAGGATACAACCTTTGCCTTCGTAAGGCTGAGGCCCGTGTCATAATACTGCGTTAACCATGCAGACAATATCACTCATTGGCAATCCCAACTGCGGGAAAACCACCCTATTCAATGCCCTTACCGGCACAACGGCATACGTGGGCAACTGGCCTGGTGTCACCGTAGAGAAAAAAGAGGGGTTCTGGAACGGGTTCAAGGTTTTGGACCTCCCCGGTATCTACTCCCTCTCCCCCTACTCCCCCGAAGAAAAACTCTCAAGACGCTACATTCTGGATGAACAGCCAGATTTGATCATCGATGTGATCGATGCGACAAACCTCGAACGCAGTCTATATCTCACCACACAGCTCTCCGAACTTGGCAGGCCTGTTCTTATTGTCCTGAATATGCAGGACCTTTTGGAAAAAGAGGGCATCACCATTGATGAGAAACGCCTCTCCCTGATGACAGGATGTCCTGTCGTATCCATATCTGCCAGCAAAGGGATCGGCTTGGATCAGTTCAAAACCGAGGTGGAAAACGCACTTGAAGAGAACAAGGCTCCTGCTTGTCCTCTGTTTTCTAACTTTGTCGAGAAATACATCAATGCCCTTGTGGAGGATGACTACCTGCACGCCATACCAAAGGGACGACAAAGCCGATGGGCTGCCATCAAGCTGTTGGAAGAGGACGAACTGTTCCTTGCCACCATGCCCCCCTTCCCCAAAGAGTTTGCCGCCTACATGGCAAACGCCCAAGAAAGCCTGCGCGACCATTATGATGACGATGTCGAGGCAATTATCATTGACCAGCGCTACAAGGTAGCCGAGCGCATATCACGTGCCAGCCAAGTCAAAATAAAGAAGAAACGCTCATTTAACTTCGATATCATCGCCACCAACCGCTTTGCAGCGCTGCCGCTGTTCATAGCTATCATGGGAGGCGTCTTCTATCTGTCCATAGGACTGGTAGGGGGCATCACCACAGAGTGGCTGGAAAGTTTCTTTGACCTGCTTGGGACCAACCTGACAATCTTCCTAGACTCCTTGGGGGTATTCCCCCTCCTATCGGGTGTCCTTACAGGAGGTATCATAGCAGGGGTGGGCGCGGTTCTTACCTTTGTCCCCCAGCTGTTTGTACTCTTTCTTCTCTTGAGTGTCCTTGTCATAGGACGCTATGTTAATTCCAC
>CAXYZP010000046.1:0-8679 GCA_964293175.1 uncultured Sphaerochaeta sp. | reverse complement strand
GGCCCACCCGGCAGCAACGCTCTCCAGGCATGCAATCTTCCCACACCTGCAAAGGCCTGTGTTTGTAACCATCAGGTGGCCAAACTGCGTATCACCGCCTGTAATGGAATACTTGTTTACCCAGGCACTCTTGATGTGTTCTCCCCAGTTCACAAAGAAGAAGTTCTCTTCCTCTTCATGGGCAACCCAGCGTTCGGCAAATACCATTGCCTCTACATTATGTACCAACAGGGTAGGCAGAGCAGTATTCTTCTCTATGATCGCAGTCAGAGGGACGTCGTCCCAGTTCCAATGGTCGCTTCTGATGAGGCTTTGTTTATCCTCGCTCAGGATGCCGTCCAAGGCTACCACCACCCCTAGGATGGGGGAGGTGGCTACCTTTGCCATCTTCCTTAGGATTCTTATGACTTGGGAGCAGAGCTCCTTCACCTCAGGTTGTTGAGTAGTTGGGAAACGTTCAAAACGCAAAATGTTACCCCTGAGATCGGAGAGGGCTATTGAGGTATTGCGGCTACCCATATCGACGCCTAGGACGAGAGCGGCATCCGGGACGAGGGCGATGGCCACAGGTCTTCGCCCTGTAGTGGTTTCCCTCTTGCCAGCCTCCACTACCAATCCATCTTTGAGCAGTTGTTCGACTATCTCACTTGTCGATGGCTTGTTAAGCTTAAGATTTCGGGCGATATCGGCACGGCTGTATTCTGCATCTTGTACAAGAAGATTAAGCACCCGAAGGCGGTTTATCTCTCGTGCTGCTGCTGGTTGGGTGAACTTCATCCCTTGAGCATACTGCAAGCGTAACTTTTTGTTAAGGAAAGATTGCCGTTACCCGAAAAAATCATTATGTTAGCCTATATCCCTCTGGAGGTATTTAGTAAACATGGAACAGAAAAAGTTTAAAACTGAGGTATCAGAGTTACTTCAGCTAATTATCCACTCGCTTTATTCAAATAAGGAAATATTCCTTCGCGAGCTCGTCTCAAACTCTTCGGATGCTTTGGACAAACTTAAATATCTTGCGCTCACTGACGAGAAACTCAAAGGTTTCGCCTTCGAGCCAAGAATTGACGTCTCTTTCACCGAAGGTGATAAGAGGACCCTCACCATTCAGGACAACGGCCTTGGAATGGACCACGATGACCTTACCAACAACCTTGGTACCATAGCGTCAAGTGGCACCAAAAAGTTCCTCGCTTCCTTGACTGAAGAGCAGAAGAAGGACAGCAACCTCATTGGCCAGTTCGGCGTAGGTTTCTACAGTGCCTTCATGGTCGCTGATAAAGTGGAAGTCATCAGCCGCAAAGCCGGTGAAGAAGTTGCCCACAAGTGGAGCAGTACCGGGAAAGGCACCTATAGCCTTGAAGAGTCTACCCGCGAAGAGCAGGGGACCACTATTGTCCTGCATCTCAATGAAGAGGGCAACGAGTACGGCAACCGCTGGCAGATTCAGCAGCTGGTGAAGAAGTATAGCGACCACGTCGCTTTCCCGATCTTCCTTTCCTATGACCAGGAGTCAGTAGACGACAAGAAAAAGGACAAGGAAGGCAATCCCCTTAAGACTATCGAGCACAAGGTCGAACAGATCAACAACAGCTCAGCCCTTTGGAGAACCAACAAGAACGATATCAAGGTCGAAGAGTACAACGAGTTCTATAAGAGCTCCTCGTACGACAGTGAAGATCCCTTGTTCTATATTCACACCAAGGCTGAAGGAACCATCGAGTACACAACCCTGTTCTTTATTCCTGCCAAAGCTCCCTTTGACATGAATAACGCAGACTATCGTCCTGGTGTGAAGCTCTTTGTAAAGCGCGTCTACATCACAGACGATGACAAGGAACTGCTTCCAACCTATCTGAGGTTTGTACGTGGTATTATCGACAGTGAAGACCTTCCCTTGAATGTCAGCCGTGAAATCTTGCAACAGAATCGCGTGATGTCATCAATCCGCAACGCTTCAGTTAAAAAACTGCTCACTGAATTCCAAAAGATCAGCGAACAGAATCCTGATATGTATGCTACGTTCATCGAACAATATAACCGTCCTTTGAAGGAAGGCCTCTATTCCGACTATGCAAACAGGGATTCCCTGCTTGAGCTGGTTCGTTTCAAGTCTTCCTCCGAAGAGGGTTATGTCAGCCTCGCTTCCTACAAGGAGCGCATGAGTGCCGATCAGAAGAGTATTTACTACATCACCGGAGGCAAGGAGTCTACCCTAAAGGCTAGCCCCCTATTGGAAGCCTATCGCAAGAAGGGCTTTGAAGTTCTGGTTATGAGTGACGACATCGACGATATCGTTGTCGGATCCATCGGAACCTACAAGGAACTTCCCTTGAAGGCCATCAACAAGAGTGGTGCGGTGGACGACCTCAAGGGTGATGACGCTCCTGTTGAAAAGACCAAGGAAACCAAGAAGCTGGTCAAGAAGATCAAGAAGGCTCTTGGAGACAAGGTTAAGGACGTTGTAGTCTCTTCCCGTTTGGTAGATTCTCCAGCTGTTGTCGTTGTTGATGAGAATGACCCCTCAGTGCAGATGCAGCAATTGCTCAAGAGCATGGGTCAAGGTGACTTTGAAGATGCCAAGCCAATTCTTGAAGTCAACGTTGACGACCTCATGGTCAAGAAGATCGAAGAGAGTGATGATACCGAGTATGTCAATGATCTTTGCTCAGTTTTGCTTGACCAGGCTTTGCTTGCAGAGGGTGTAATGCCCAAGGATCCTGTAGCCTTTACCAAGAAGCTGCATTCCTTGCTTGCACGATAACAAATTTGGCATGCTAGTGAAGCAGGGGAAGGGTAACCTTCCCTTGCTTTTTCAGTATGCCAATGATAGGGTTTTTATACCCTCTCTTTACAAGGATGGACTTTAGATGCTTTCAACTATTATGGCTTTTGTAAGTGAAACCGCCCCAGAGGCTTCCGCTGCGAGTGGCAATTTTCTCTCTAAGATGTTGGTGAGTTTTCACGAATGGGCCCAATTAGAGCCGGTCGCTTTTTTGTTAAACCTAGGTGGAGGACTTTTGATAGTCCTAATCGGTAAGATTCTCGTTACCTGGCTAAAAAGGGTACTCAAACGTGGATTTTCCAAATCCAAGAAGATTAACGACCTTATGGCTCGATTTTTACTGCAGCTTGTGAACATCGTCGGGTGGATATTCCTCCTGATCGCCTTCCTGCAGCATATGGGATTAAACATGGGCCCATTCCTTGCTGGTTTGGGCATCACCGGTGTGATTCTTGGTTTTGCTTTTCAGGAAACCATCGGGAACCTACTCAGTGGTGTTATGATCGTCATGAACGCACCCTTTAGGATCGGCGACTACATCGATGCAGGATCATACTCTGGGACTGTCAGGGATATGGATATGATCTGTGTTATCCTGGCTACTCCAGACAACAAGAAGATCACCATGTCAAACAAACTGGTATGGGGAAGCCCCATTGTCAACTACTCGGACATGGAACGCAGAAGGGTCGATATGATCGTAAGCGTACCCTATGGCTCGGATGTGGCAACAGTGAAGCAGGTAATTACCTCTATCTTCTCTAGCTATGAGGAAATCCTCCCAGATCCTATGCCTACCATTGAAGTAAGCAAGCTCAGTGCATCTTCTGTAGACTTCATCGCTCGTCCTTGGACAAAACCTGGAGACTATTGGAAGGTCTACTGGCGCTTCCAGGGTGAGATTTGTACTCGGCTGGCAGAGGTTGGCCTTTCTGTTCCATTCGATCAGTTGGACCTGCATATCGTCGATGCGCCTAAGGCGATCGTAGCGGCGAAGTAACAAGGAAGAAGAGTTTCAGATAGCAATGCGACCGGAATCGGTCGCTTTCTTGTCTGTAAAACATGAGGCCCTATGTATGGTTAAACCTCTTCTTGCTTTTGTTCGGGTTCTTGGCCGTCTCTGCAATACTTATTGATCAGAGAGCAGAATTCCTCGGAATCCTTGAGTATGAATTTCGCTAGGGTGGAGGTTGGCTTCCAGCTTCGTGATCCAAAAAGCAGGGTAAGTATTTTCTCTTTTGTCTCCAGCTCTACGGTGATATTCGTCCACTTCCCATTGTCGAGTGTATCGTGTTTTGGTGTACAGCTGATCACTTCATCAAAGTTAATGAGGTGGAATGCATCTTTGAGGGTTATGCCCACTTTCTTTTTCTCATGGTCGAACGTGAGAAGGATCCCCTCATTGAGATCATTGATATACCCATGTTTTTCACTGAAGAAGAGCTGGCGTTTCTTCATTTCCTTGAAAGTCATATTTTCAAGGTCAGCGAGGGTCTGTTTGAAGTTTGCTACAGCCTGCTTCTTTTTCTTTCTCCCGATAGTAAGGGAGTAGAGGTTAAATAGGGTCAGTAGGACAAGCAATACCAAAAGGACGGATGTTAACAGGTTCATGAAAAGCCTCCTTGAGGACAATAGCAAGTGAGGCGATGGTTTGTAAAGCCATGATGCTTTATGATAGTGTTATACGTAGGAGTATACAGTGATCAAGATTCTTGTTGTTGTCCCCTATAGAGAACTTGAGGATTCCTTTGATGAAGTCATTAAAACCTTTGAGCATGATGGAATTCACATCAGTACAACCCATATTCTCGGCACCGATCCCCAAGAAATAGAGAGCTTGGACGGAGACATCATTGTTGCTCGGGGCATCACCGCCAGTGCTATTGCTAAGTATAGGCCTATGACTCACGTCGTACCCATCGCATTGGGCAGTGGCGATCTGCTTACTGCCCTCTCCCTTGCAAAACAGGAAAACAATCCCTGCAACATTGGTATTATTACCAATGAAGAGTTGTGTGAAAGCTCAAAAATTTCCTCTCTGGTAGGGTGTCCTGTGACTGTGGTAAGGGTCAACGACCAGAAAGATGTTGCAGAAGGCGTCTTCAGCCTTCGTGATAAGGGGTGCACTGTCCTTGTTGGTGGGCTTACGATGACCAACCTCTGTAAAGAGAACTCTATCGCCTATGTTCATGTGAAGACGGGGTATCAAGCGATCGTACACGCGATCGAAGATGCTGTTGCCGCTGCCCGATCCTTAGAACGTGCCAAGACCAGAGGAACCCTTCTGGGAACGCTTCTTAACAATGCTACCTATGCCCTTTTCGCCATAAACAGCTATGGTGTCATCATTGCAGCTAACCGCCAGGCAGAACTGCTGTTTGGCGGACTGCCCCTGGAAGGGAAATCCATAGATGTGATCTACCAGGGAAGCAAGTGGTCCCAGACTGTGATTACCGGTTCGTTGGTAGAGGAGTTGCAGAGCATAGGGGGGCAGCAGATATTGGTAAGCCAACAACCCATCAAGGTTGATGAACAGACATCAGGTATCCTCTTTACCTTTCAGAATGCAGAGACCATTCAAAAGATTGAACATAAGATTAGGACGGAGCTGAACCGCAAGGGACTTGTTGCCCGGTACAGCTTCGAGGATATTGTTTCCCAAAATACCCATATGCTCCAGCTGATAGAGAAAGCCAAACGCTTCAGTGTCGTCAATGGAGCGGTCCTATTGCTTGGAGATACCGGAACAGGGAAGGAGTTGTTTGCGCAGAGCCTGCACAATCATTCCCCTCGGAGCAAAGAACCCTTTGTTGCAGTCAACTGTGCAGCTCTTCCGGAACAGCTGTTGGAAAGTGAGCTTTTTGGCTATAGTGAGGGCGCTTTTACCGGAGCCAGCAAAGGCGGGAAGGTCGGGTTGTTTGAACTTGCCCATAAGGGAACCCTTTTTCTTGATGAGATTGGGGAGATGCCCATCGTGCTGCAGGCAAAACTGCTGAGAGTCCTTCAGGAGAAGGAAGTGCGCAAAATAGGGGCTGACAAGATTATCCCTGTGGATGTGCGCATTATCAGCGCGGCAAACTGTAATATCATGGAACGGGTAAAGAACGGATTGTTCCGCCTGGACCTGTTTTATCGTATCAGTCTTTTAAGTCTCCAGATTCCTAGCCTTAGAGAGCGCAAGGATGATATAGGCATTCTGTTCCGGTATTTTGTAGAACAGTATTGTAAAAGGCATAACCAACAGATTCCAACTATTACCAAAGCAGCCTCCGAGGCCCTTGAGCAGTTCTATTGGCCGGGGAATATCCGTGAGCTGCGCAATGCTGCAGAACGTCTTGCTATTCTGCACTCCTCCGACGAAGTTGGTGTCTTGGAGATCGAACAGCTTGATATTGGTTCCACCAGCTTGCATGGAGAGGCTATGCCCTCTCCTTTTCCTGTAAAGCGTCGTTTGGTAACCTCTCTTTCCGATGAAGATCTTCATCGGGAGTTTCTCGCTAGTGGTCTGACACGGGAGGCCTTTGCCCGACAGGTTGGCTTGAGCAGGACGACCCTGTGGAGAAAATTTGCTAAATTCGAAGAGTAGCAGATTAATCTGTTTCAATTACGTTTCAATTGAAACATGAAACGCTAATTGAAACATACGTGTAAAAAGGCAAGATAATCGGTAAAATATTAATATTACCCTATACATTCCTCTATGTATCGGCCCATTCTCGAATTAGATGTATACAAATATTATAAAAACGATTCATTGTATACAATACAAAAAAGTTGGCACGCTACTTGCTACCTTATTCTCGTTGGCTACACTCTGTGTTGCTTGCAACTACGAGATAAGGATATTTTGATGAATAAAAAACCTGTACTGGGAATATTGCTCGGCGATGGAGCCGGAGTCGGACCTGAGATTGTGGCGAAGCTCGCTGTCGCTGATTTTTATGCAAAGCATTGTCAGCCCGTTATCATTGGCGATGCAAGGATCCTCGAACGTGCCTTTGCTATCATCGGCTCTTCCGTTCCCCTGCAGATAATCGATGCTGTCGATCAGGCTGACTGGTCGAAAGGCCTCCCTGTTCTAGACCAGAAGGATCTGGATCCCAAGGAAGTCCCCCTTGGCACATTGCTCACCAGCTGTGGTAAAGCCAACCTTCACATGCTTGAGCTGGCGGTCAGGCTGTATCAGGACAAGAAGATTGAAGGGTTCTGCTTCGGGCCTCTGAACAAGGCCGGCATGAAAGACGCCGGAAGCAAGTTCGAGAGCGAACACCACCATATGGCGGACCTGTTCGGACACACCGAGCCCTTTGGCGAGATCAACGTGGTGGGCGATCTTTGGACGACACGCACTACCAGCCACATCCCCATAAGTGAGGTAAGCAAACATCTCACCATTGAGAGTATCCTGCGCGCAGTGCGCCTTGCCAACACCTCCATCCGCAACAGCGGCGTGGCCAAACCCCGCCTGGCTCTTGCCGCGCTCAACCCCCATGCGGGTGAGAACGGCCTGTGCGGAAGGGAAGAGATAGACATCATAATCCCTGCCATCAAGGCAGCCCAGGAGATGGGTATCGATGCAACCGGCCCCTATCCAAGCGACATCACCTTTATCAAGGCGTTCCGCGGGGAGTTTGACGGGGTGGTCACCATGTACCACGACCAGGGCCAGATAGCTCTCAAGCTCAAGGGCTTTGATGAGGGAATCACCATTGCAGGGGGCCTTCCTGCCCCTATCGTGACCTGTGCCCATGGAACAGCGTATGATATTGCTGGTAAAGGTATTGTCCATACCCTTGCCTTTGAGAACGCCGTGAAGATGGCGAGCAAGATGGCAAGCCACATCGCAAGAACTTGAGGAGTCGTATAGGTATGCAAAAGAAGAAGATAACGAGCAAAATGCTAATTCCGGTCTTTACCGCATTGGTTGCTGTGTTGTTCGCCTCGTTTGGCTATGTAAAATATGGGTTTTGGCACTCTACGAGGGGACCCTTACCAGGGTTTTTCCCTGTCATAATTGGGCTTGTCCTGCTTGTGATGAGTGTTTTGGCTTTTATCACCTCCTTACAGGAAGAGGGTACCGACTATCCTTTGGAAAACTGGTATCCGGCCTTTGGGACTGTTCTGGTCATGCTATCGACTTTGGTCATAGGCATGCTTCCTTCCCTGGCTATTTTTGTAGTGCTTTGGTTGAAGTGGTATGAGAAGTACTCCTGGAAAACAACCCTGATAGTTTTCGTTATCATCATGGGAATTGTTGTGGGTGCTTTTGTATTCTGGCTTGGTGTTCCTTTTCCTAAAGGACTCATCTACGACATGATTGTCAATTAAGGAGTACTAGATGGAAAATATGACAATGCTGTTACAGGGCTTCACCGTAGTTCTGACAGTACAGAATATATTAGTGGTCCTCCTTGGGGCAGTCCTTGGGCTTGTCGTTGGTGCGATGCCTGGTATAGGCTCGCTTGCAGGTGTGGCGCTCTTGTTGCCGCTTACCTATAAGTTCAACCCGACTACTGCCATTATCATGCTTGGCTCGTTGTACTATGCAAATATGTATGGTGGTGCATTCAGCGCCATCCTGCTCAATATTCCCGGAGATTCGCCTGCTGTCATGACAGCCCTCGACGGATATCCTATGGCAACCAAACGTAACCGTCCGGGGCAGGCTCTGTTCACTTCGAACATGTCTTCCTTTGTCGGTGGTGTCATCGGCATGATCATCCTTACCTTTACCGGTCCTGCTTTGGCAAACCTGGGATTGAAGTTTGGTCCTGCGGAGATGACGGCCCTGTTGCTTGTCGCTATGACAAGTATCGGCTGGCTGGTAGGGGAGAACCCCACAAAAGGCGTAGTCCTTACCCTGGTCGGTATCCTTATCGCATCTATGGGAATGG
>CAXYZP010000045.1:0-8834 GCA_964293175.1 uncultured Sphaerochaeta sp. | reverse complement strand
AAAGGTAAAGGTTTTGCCGGCGGTATGAAGCGTCATAACTTTAAGGGTGGACGCGCTACCCACGGTTCGAAGTTCCACCGTGACATCGGAGGAACAGCAATGTCTTCTTCTCCTGCCCGTACTTTTAAGGGCACTCGTATGGCTGGCCATATGGGTAATGAGAAGTTAACAGTGCAGAACCTGAAGGTTGTCCGGGTCGATGAAGAGATGCAGGTTCTTATGGTAAGGGGAGCAATCCCTGGTCCCGCCCAGAGTGTCGTCATCGTCAAGAAAGCGATAAAGAAGTAGGGGCGTAAGATATGGAAACCAAAGTTTTTTCTATTGACGGCAAAGAAGTCCGGACTATCGAGTTGAATGACAACGTCTTCAACCGCGAGGTCAGTGATGGATCTATCTATCATGCCGTTAACAATGAACTTGCAAACCGCAGAGTCGGTACTGCATCCACAAAGGGTCGTTCTGAAGTTCGCTACAGCAACGCTAAACCTTATAAGCAGAAGGGAACTGGTAATGCTCGCGCAGGTGATAAAAAGTCACCTATCTGGGTTGGTGGTGGAACCATGTTCGGACCAAAGCCCCGCGATTATAGCTATGTCCTTCCTAAGAAGGTGAAGCGTCTTGCAATGAAGAGTCTACTCTCCCTTGGAATCAAGGAAGAACGACTTGTTGTTGTTGAGGATTTCACTACTGACAGTGGTAAAACCAAAGAGATGAGTGCGATCATCAAGAACTTTGTTCAGGACGAAACAAGAACAATTCTCATCCTTAAGGATGATGATGTAATGATGCGCCGTGCTGCAAAAAATATTCCGTACCTGCGTATCCTTTCCTACAATAGGCTTTCCGCTAAGGAACTCCTTTATGGAAGAAAGGTCTTGGTTCTGGAAACCGCCGCCAAAAGTCTTAACGACTTCTACGGCGATAAATAAGGGGACCGGAGATGAGAGCAGACCAATTAATAATTGAACCTGTCTTGAGTGAGAAAACAAATATCGCTCGTGAAGGTGAAATAAAGAAGTACACGTTCAGAGTCCATGTGGACGCAAACAAGTTTTTGATCATGGCAGCTATTAAAGAGCTGTTTGATGTAACACCTGTTAAATGTAATGTGATGATCGTAAAAGGCAAGCCTAAGTTTTCACGCGGTAAGGGTGGCAGCATCCTCGGTAACACCGGTGACTGGAAGAAGGCTGTCGTAACCTTGGCCAAAGGTGATAGCATCAAGGCCATCGAAGGCGTATAAGGAGAAGTTGGAATTATGGCTCTAAAAACTTACAAGCCAAATACTCCCGGCCTTCGCCAGAAGACTACTTTAGTCTTCAGCGAGCTGACTGCTAGCAAGCCCGAAAAGTCACTTACTACTGGTTTGAACAAAAAAGCCGGACGTGACTCTAATGGGCGCATCAGCGTTCGCCGTAGAGGCGGTGGCCACAAGCGTGCTTATCGAACTATCGATTTTAAGCGCGACAAATATGGTATTCCTGGTATCGTCAGAACCATCGAATATGATCCAAACCGCAGTGCTAACATCGCATTGGTATTTTATGCCGACGGTGAGAAGCGCTACATGATTGCCCCTAAGGGCTTGACTGTTGGAACCTCAGTGATCTCTGGTCCTGAAGTACCCATTGCAAGTGGTAATGCTCTTCCCTTGAAGAATGTTCCTCTTGGATTGGCAGTACATAACGTTGAGCTTACTCGTGGCCGTGGTGGACAGCTTGTCCGTTCCGCTGGTCTTGGGGCTACCGTGGTTGCTAAAGAAGGTGATTATGTCACTCTCAAGCTTCCTTCCGGTGAAATGCGCATGGTGTTTGGTGAGTGTTATGCTACCCTCGGGCAGCTTGGCAACGGCGATCATATGAATGTTACTCTTGGTAAGGCTGGCACTAGTCGGCATCTTGGAAGAAGGCCTAAAGTACGTGGTGTTGCAATGAACCCTGTCGATCACCCACACGGTGGTGGTGAAGGTAAGACTGCAGCTGGACGTAACCCTGTTACCCCTTGGGGTAAGCCCACTAAGGGTGGAAAGACTCGTTCCAAGAAGAAGCCTTCCAGCGCATTTATCGTAAAGAAGCGGAAGTAGGAGAAGAAAGTGGCTAGATCAATCAAAAAAGGTCCTTTTATTGAGAAAAAACTTTATAAGAGGATTCAGGAGTCTCTGAAGACTAATCAAAAGCAGATGATCAAGACTTATTCCCGTAGTTCCACGATCATCCCTGAAATGGTAGGGTTCACTATTTCTGTGTATAACGGAAAGACATGGATTCCTGTATTTGTGACTGAAAACTTGGTCGGGCATAAGCTCGGAGAGTTCTCCCCAACCAGAATTTTTCGTGGTCACACCAATTCCGACAAGAAGGTCGGCTAAACGAGATGAGTACAATGATGGAAGATAAAAAAGGTTATTCAGCAACTGCAAAGTATCTGATGGTATCGCCTTCAAAGGTTCGCCCCGTTGCAAATCTTGTTCGGAATAAGTCTTGTGCGGAAGCCGTTGCTATCCTCGAGGCCATGCCCCAGAAAGGTTCTGGCTTGATCCTCAAGGTTTTGCAATCCGCTTGTGCAAATGCACTTGATCAGAACAAGAAACTCGACGAAGAGAATCTTGTGATCAAGGAATTGCAAGTTAACGAGGGTCCAAGACTCAAGAGAGTCTGGCCGAGATCCCACGGGAGACGGGATATTCTCCTCAAGAGGATGTCACATATTACCGTCGTCGTTGACGAAAAAGCAAGCGTGAGGAAATAAATGGGCCAGAAAGTAAATCCGATCGGACTGCGTCTTGGAATCAACAAGACTTGGAAATCGAAATGGTATGTCGATCCTCGAGAGTATGCGGACACACTGCATGAAGACTTGAAGCTGAGAAAGGCTTTGGTTGAATGCCCTGAAGTTCAAGGTGCTGAGATTTCAGATGTTGAAATCATTCGAAAACCACAGCGCATTACTATCGTGATCACGACCAGTCGCCCTGGTATCATTATTGGTAGCAAAGGTGCAAATGTTGAGAAGCTTGGGACTAGACTCCAGAAGCTTACCAACAAGAAGATACAGATTAAGATCAAAGAGATCAAGAAACCTGAAGCTGATGCTCAATTGATCTCCGCTAACGTTGCAAAGCAGCTCGTATCTCGCGGTTCTTTCCGCAGAGCTATGAAAATGGCTGTTTCCAAGGCAATGCAGAGTGGGGCTCAGGGTGTTAAGATCAGATGTTCTGGTCGTATTGGTGGTGCTGAAATTGCTCGCTCCGAGTGGATGAAGGACGGCCGAGTGCCCCTCCATACTCTTCGTAGTGATATTGATTATGGATTCACAGTTGCGAATACTTCTTTTGGTGCTATCGGCATCAAGGTGTGGGTGTTCAATGGTGAGATCTATGACCGTTCAGTCAAAGAAGATGCCGGTGGGCTGGTAAGGAAACCTACTAAGTCCGAAGGCGTCGAGACAAGGAGTTAGTAGGCCATGCTTAGTCCAAAAAGAGTAAAGTATAGAAAAAGGCAGCGTGGAACCACTGATGGTGTAGCATACCGCGGTAATACAATCGCGTTTGGTGAATTCGGCTTGTTGGCTCTTGAGCCAAAGTGGATTACCAACCGCCAGATTGAAGCCGCTCGTGTTGCCATGACCCGTCATATTAAGCGTGGTGGTAAGGTTTGGATCAGGATTTTCCCTGACATGCCCTATACCAAGAAACCCGCTGAAACAAGAATGGGTAAAGGTAAGGGTGCACCTGAGGGGTGGGTTGCAGTTGTAAAGACTGGAGCTGTTATGTTTGAAATGGGCGGAGTTGAAGAAGCTCTGGCACGTGAGGCACTTGCGCTTGCAGCTGCAAAGCTCCCGATTAAAACGAAATTCGTTGTAAGAAGGGAAGTGGAGTAAGATTATGAAAAATTCATATAAAGATTTGACCCTTGACGAGCTGGTTGCAAAAAAGGAAGCCCTTCACAAAGAGCACCTCAACCTTCGCATGGGAAGAGTTCTCGGACATGTTGAAAATCCGCTTGCTGTTCGGACGATCAGGAGGAACATCGCTCGCGTGAATACCCTAATCCACGAATATGCCCTCGGAATTCGGAAACCGGCTAATTAAGGGAGCGATAGTTAGATGGAAGTTAACAAGAAAAGTTTTACTGGGCAGGTGGTCAGTGACAAGATGGAAAAGACCATTGTCGTCTCCATCCCCACAAGACGGCTGCACCCTATGTACAAGAAGTATGTGACCACCACTAAAAAGGTTAAGGCACATGATGAGAAAAACGAGGCCAATATTGGTGACACAGTACGTGTTGTCGAATGCCGCCACATCAGCAAAGACAAGTGCTGGCGTCTCGTTCAGATTATTGAGCGTGCTCGGTAAACAGGAGAGACGTTATGGTACAGATGCAAAGTTATTTGAATGTAGCTGACAACAGTGGAGCCAAGAAGGTGCAGTGCATCAAGGTTCTTGGTGGAACTCACCGTTATGTTGCTGGAATTGGTGACATCATCGTAGTAGCTGTCAAGCAGTCACTACCCAATGGTGCTATCAAGAAAGGTGATGTCATGAGAGCTGTCATTGTCCGGACAAAGAAGGAATACCGCAGACCTGACGGTACCTATATCAGGTTCGATGATAACGCATGCGTTATTGTCGATGCCAACAATAACCCGCGCGGAAAGCGTATCTTCGGACCAGTAGCTCGAGAACTTAGAGAAAGCTACATGAAGATTGTTTCCTTAGCGCCGGAAGTGTTGTAGGAGTGTGTGCACATGAAGCTTAAGAAGAACGACACCGTAAAGATTCTTGCTGGAAAAGACAAAGGTAAGACTGGCAAGATCGTAAAGGTAAACCGAGAAACAGAAAGGATTGTCGTCCAGGGTGTAAACATGGTCAAAAAAACCATGAAGAAAAAGAATCCACAGGATAAGGGGGGCATCATGGAAATTGAAGCTCCGATTCATGTATCCAATTTGGCATTCGTCACCTCAAAAGGTGTTGCAACCAGGATAGGCTACAAGTTCGATGAGAACGGTAATAAAGTCCGTTTTGCTAAAAAAACTGGGGAAGTGATCTGATGGATAAGTTCATACCTAATTTTAAGACAAAGTATAGTGAGACTATAGCTCCAGCTCTTTTTAAAGAACTTGGCTATTCCTCTCCCATGCAGGTTCCTACCCTGGAAAAGATTGTTGTAAGTGTGGGTGTCGGTGAAGCTATTGTTAATAAGAAGCTTCTCGATTCTGCCGTCAAAGAACTCGAGCAGATCACAGGTCAGCACGTTCTGAAGACCAAGGCCAGAAAGTCCATTGCTAACTTCAAGGTTCGAGAAGGACAGGAAATTGGTGCGATGGTTACTCTTCGTGGTGACAATATGTGGATCTTCATCGAAAGACTGATCAGCATTGCTCTTCCCCGTGTCAAGGACTTCAGAGGCGTCAAACCGAATGCTTTTGATGGCCATGGAAACTATTCGCTTGGTATTACTGAGCAGATTATTTTCCCAGAAATTGACTTCGATAAGATCGAGCGTGTCAGTGGGTTGAACATCGCCATTGTAACAACCGCTAATACCGATGAAGAAGGCTTTGCCCTGCTTAAACAGCTTGGCATGCCCTTCAGCAAATAAGGGGTAGAGATAGATGGCTAAAAAATCAATGATCGTAAAGGCTAATAGAGAGCCTAAGTTCAGTACCCGGAAAGTCAATCGCTGCAGAGTTTGTGGTAGACCCCGTGGCTATATGCGCCAGTTCGAGATGTGCAGGATCTGCTTCCGCAAATTGGCAAGTGAAGGCCAGATTCCTGGTGTTACCAAATCTAGTTGGTAGGAGAGAAAAATGGCTGTAAGTGATCCAGTAGCTGATATGCTGACCAAAATCAGAAATGCTAGTTTGGCAAAGCATGAAAAAGTAGATATTTCCACTTCAAAAATGAAGCTTCAAATAGTGAAGATTCTGAAAAATGAAGGGTACGTCAAGAATTTTAAGAAAGTAACCAAAGATGGGGTTTCCTTCATCCGAATCTTCCTTAAGTATGACGATAATCAGAGTCCTGTCCTCCATGGGATTAGTCGCGTGTCAACACCAGGTCGCCGGGTTTATACCGGATACCGTGACATGCCCCGTGTATTCAATGGACATGGCGTCGTAGTAGTCTCCACCTCTAGTGGTATTATCACCGGTAAGAAGGCTACAGAGAATAAGGTCGGTGGCGAACTGATCTGCACGATATGGTAAGGTGGTAAAAAATGGCTAGAATTGGAAAATTGCCTATCGTAATACCAGCAGGCATTAAAGTTGCCATTGCCGATGGAGTTGTTTCTGTCGAAGGTCCTAAGGGCAAACTCAGTTGTGCCTATAGACCACAGGTGACGATTGACAATAAAGGTTCTGAAATTTTGGTAACCCCGGTGGATTCCTCCAAGGTTGCTAATAGTTATCAGGGTCTGTATCGTCAGCTTGTTAGCAATATGATCGTAGGTGTTTCAAAAGGTTACTCCAAGACTCTTATTATCAACGGTGTTGGCTATCGTGCTGAACTGAAAGGTAATGTGATGACTTTGAACCTCGGGTTCTCTACATTGGTCGAAGTTGTTATCCCTGAGGGAATCACTGCGACTCTTGAAGGACCTACCAAGGTCGTCATCAGTGGCATCGACAAGCAGCTTGTTGGTCAGACTTGTGCTGAAATCCGCTCCCTACGAGCTCCCGAGCCGTACAAGGGTAAGGGGATTCGGTATGATGATGAAGTAATACGTCGCAAGGCCGGTAAGTCCGCTGCTGCAAAGAAATAGTGGGTAGGTAATAGAGATGAATAGAGTTATCGATAAAAGAAGAAAGCTTGCACGTCGTAAGCACCATATTCGCAAGAGAATCTCCGGTACTGCTAGCAGACCGAGGATGAGTGTGTTTCGCAGCAACTACCACATGTATGTTCAAGTCATTGATGATGTAGCTGGTACAACCCTGATTGCAGCAAGTACTGTTGAAGGTGAAATGAAAGGCTTTAAGAACAATGTTGAAGATGCAGCCAAGCTCGGAGAGACCATTGGTAAGAGGATGCTTGAGAAGAATATTGACACTTGTGTATTCGATCGTAATGGCTATCTTTTCCACGGTATCGTCAAGGGCATCGCAGATGGCGCCCGCAAAGCCGGCGTAAGGTTCTAGGGGGAAACTGTGGATAGATCTAGAGTAAGAAATAAAGACCAGAACGACGGATATGTCGAAAAGCTGATCAAACTAAATCGTGTCGCTAAAGTTGTTAAGGGTGGTAGAAGGTTTTCCTTTTCTGCTCTGGTAGTTGTAGGCGATCAGAATGGTAAGGTTGGTTATGGTTTTGGCAAGGCAAATGATGTCACCGAATCAATCCGAAAGGCTGTTGATCGGGCCAAGGCCAGCATGATTGTTGTTCCTATGAAGAAGACTTCAATTCCTCATGAAATAGTAGGCAAGTATAAGAGTGCCAGTGTCCTTTTGCGTCCTGCAGTCCCAGGTACCGGTGTTATTGCCGGTGGTGCTGTTCGTGCTATCTGTGATGCTTGTGGCATTCATGACATCTTGAGCAAGTCTCTCGGTTCTAAGAATTCAATTAACACCGTTAAGGCTGCTTTTGATGGACTCGAGCATCTTTTTGATGCAAAGAGCATAGCAAAGAACAGGGGTAAATCCCTGAGCGAGATGTGGGGTTAAGACTATGGCTAAAGTAAAAAAAATCAAAGTTACCCTAGTTAGAGGTCTTGCCCGAACCCTTCCTAAGCAGCGTAGAACTGTAAAGGCTCTTGGGCTTGGTAAGATTTCCAGCTCGGTTGTGCATGACGCTACTCCCTCCAATCTTGGGATGGTTCGTGTCGTATCACACCTTGTGAAAGTCGAGGAGATGTAAGATGGGTCAGATTAAAGCACCTGTTGGTGCTACTACCAGAAAGACTATCGTAGGTCGCGGAGCCTCTTCAAAGGGCCGCTCCTGTGGTAGGGGTCATGATGGACAGAAGTCCCGCACTGGCGGTGGTGTTCGTCTTGGTTTTGAAGGTGGGCAGATGCCTTTGTATCGCCGCGTTGCGCGCAGAGGTTTCTCAAATAGTAAGTTCAAGCAGGAGTATGCACCAGTATCCCTCGATGTTCTTTCCGCCAACTTCGAAGATGGTGATGTGATTACACTTGATGTCCTCAAGGACGCAGGCGTGGTAAAGGGTCACAATGTCCAGGCTAAAATTCTGGGCAATGGTGAAATTACCAAGAAAGTGATCATTGATGGATTGAAAGTTTCCGCAAGCGCAATCGAAAAGATTGGTGCTGCGGGTGGCGAAATTAGATAACAAAGAAGGGCTCTATGGCAAACTCCTTAGTTGAGATGTATAGAATTAAGGATCTTCGGAAGAAGATTTTCATAACCTTGGGCTTGCTGATTGTCAGCAGGTTCGGGGCAGTGATTCCTATTCCTGGAATAGATCCTCAAGTTCTGAAACTGTATTTTCTTTCACAGAGTAATAGTTCCAACATCGGACTCACAGAGTATTTGAACTTTTTCTCCGGCGGCGCTTTTTCCAATTTTTCCTTGTTTATGCTTGGTGTCATGCCTTATATCAGTACGCAGATCATACTGCAGCTTCTGATGTTGGTGATGCCTTCCTTGAAAAAATTGGCTCAGGATCCGTCAGGCCATAAGAAGATCCAGCAGTATACCAGATATGGAACGATCCTCGTATGTCTTATACAGTCATATGTGATCACCATTTATGCAAACTCCATTCCAGGAGTTATGACCATTGGTAAGGTTCCCTTTACCTTGTTGGTTATGCTGACGGTCACTGCAGGTTCCATGCTTTTGATTTGGCTCGGTAATAAGATTACCCAGT
>CAXYZP010000044.1:0-9051 GCA_964293175.1 uncultured Sphaerochaeta sp. | reverse complement strand
AGGGGAGGAATATCTGCCGTGACTTTGGAACTTATGCAACATCCTCTGCTCAGAGTAGGTACTCTTATTCACAAAGAGCTGGGGTGGTGAAAAAAGGTAGTAATGTATTTCCCGTTCATATTTGAGCGTTTCTGGAATAGGAAGGACTATTTTGGTCTCCAGATGTCTGCTGGAGTGTTTTCGTAAATCTATCAAGGTGCCTTTCCTCCCGATTGCAGTAGTATAGCATGCCTCACAAAAACCACAAGAGAGGTCAGCGAAGAGTTGAAAAAGAGTCGAATGGATATGCCTGGGCAACAGACAAAGCGGTTTGCTCAAGACCGATCAAAGGGGGAATGAACACAGGGCGCTTCTCCAATGAGAAGAGTTCCTGTACCCGCCCTCCCAATAGCGATTGCATGAGAGAAAGAGGACACTCTGCCTCATAAAGACGCTTAACCAGCAGGAGCAATCCACTGAAGCCGGGGATTCCACATGCCCCCCCTTCCTTGTCGGAAAGGGTATGCGGAGCATGGTCTGTCTCGATCCAGTCTATGCGTTTAGCAAGCAAAGCATTGAAAAGAGCCTCTCTTTCCTTTTCGCTACGCAAGGGAGGATTCATCTTGGCATACAACATATGATTTTTTGCGTCATTGCTGTTCAATAGGAGATGGTGAGGAGTGCAGGCACAACTGATGCGCCTGCCCCTCTTCTTTGCCTCCTCCACCAAGACCAGGGATGAGACCGAACTAAGGTGACAGATATGCAAGTGACCTGCAAAACCGGCCTCTTCGCTGTACCTGATCTGATCGGCTACAGAAGCGACCTCCGCCTCAACAGGCCTGGCAAGCGAATGAGTGGAATAATCTGAAGGGTCCTCCAGCTCAGGATGGAGCAGGCTCTCCTTCTCACAATGCAGGGCCACCACCCCCTCATAGCCTAAAGCGGCAAGACATCGGTAGACCTCTTTCTGTGTCTCTCCCTCGGTAAGACCCATGTTGCCTGTGGAGTGACCGGCAAACATCTTAAGCCCGATCACTTCAGAGGGGTACTCACGCGTAAGGGCGACAACCTCCTCTATCTGCTTAGGGTCAGAGGTGACTCCAGCATAGAGGTGATACCGTATGGGAAGCGCGCAACGCTTTGCATCGGCGATGCGTTTTTCTACACTCGCCCTGTCTGTAAGAGGGGGCAAGGTATTGGGCATATCGAAAACTTCATCCACTCCACTAAAAAGAGCAAGGGAAAATCCATGCAGGAGCGTCTCCTTCTCTGACTGTCCCCAATCCCTGAGGTGTACATGTGCATCTATCATAAGCCTACCATCTCCGGTGCATTTTCAGCGAGGTAATCATAGCGCATGAAAGTTCCCCATCGGCAGGTCAACCTGTCACCACAGGCACACTCGCCACACATGCCTATACCACAAAGCGTCAGCTTTTCCATGGAAAGATAGAGGTTTTCCTCTCGGATGCCCCGGCCTATAAGCTTTTTCGCGGCTATCTCCATAAACTTCTCAGGGCCCACCAGATAGCATCCTTGGGTGGGCTCCAGCTCGATCGTATCCAACAGCTCAAGCACTCTACCCGGCTTGCCATCATCAGCAACACAGGTAAAACGACCGTATGCACTCAGCTTCTCTTCAAGCAAAGCCTTGCCAATGACCATCTCACTGGTCCCTATAAGGATGGTCATCTCTGTGTCTTGCTCTTGCAGCTGATCGACGAGGGAAGGCAGTACCGCCACTCCTGTACCACCTGCAACCAACAGGGCTTTAGCAGTCTTCGTATTCACCAAAGGAGCTCCATAGAGTCCCCGGACATAGAGTTTCTCCCCTTCAGCAAGCTTACAAAGTTCAGAGGAAAAGGAGCCTCTATTTTTAACTATAAAGGTAAGCGGGTCATTGTGGGCTACGCTAAAAGGCTTCTCCCCAAGGCCTGGCAACCAAAGAAAGGCAAACTCTCCGGCTCTGCAGGGAAGACTCCCATCAAGAGCAATGATGACCGTATCTTTGCCATATCTCTCTATCATAGTGACCGAGTGCTCGGTATATTCCATCTGTTTCTCTGTGATGAGCAATGAGGAGCTACTCATTTCATCAGAGGGCTTTTTGCCTTGCAGCAGGGTCTGTGCTTCAGCTTGCACGCGTGAAACATACGAGGGCCAGTGTTGCTGGTCGACCATACCGAACGCAGAGCCGATACCCACAGCATCAGAGCCAGCTGCGATCATGGCAGCGGCCTCAGAGCCTGTGGTCACCCCACCCATACCTATGATAGGGACAGAAGGACCAACAGCTTTACGAACCTCGGCAACCGAGCGCAGAGCATCTCCATGGATCCATTTACCACTGCATCCACCCTTGCCAGAAAGGCTATTCTGCAAGATAGGAAGATGGGCTACAGGATCGATATGCTGAACAGGGCCCACTGTGTTGATGGCAACCAGGCCATCAGCCCCTGCTTCGATTACAGCCTTTGCAATAGAGCCGATATCCTCAGTATTGGGAGTCAGTTTCACAAACAAGGGAGCCTTACACCCTTTGGTGGCCTCCTTGATAGAACGAACATATTCACTGGCAATGGACATGTCGCACCCAATTGAGGAGCCATACCCTACAGAGGCGTGAGGACAGGAGAAGTTGAGCTCCACAAGGTCAGCAACCTCGTCAAAAGCCTTCACCAAGATAATAAAGTCCTCGATAGAGTTTGCAGAGAGAGAAACATTGAGCAAGGCTCGGAATGTATGTTCCGCCCTGAGGCTTTCAAGTTCAGCAAGGGCTACCTTGAGCCCCGGATTTCTCAGCCCTACAGAGTTTCCAAAATCACCCCAACTGGTTTCACAAATTATAGGTTCTCGGTTGCCCGGGTTCACTTCAACTTGGAAGCTCTTGGTGGTTATGATCCCCAAAGAAGGAACCTGCTGATCAAAATATTTGATCAGGACAGGTTTGGTCGAGGCAACTCCGCTTACGGTTGTCAGCACCACCTCTTCATGCTTTCTCAAGTGGCGCCCTTGTAACAGTTGCATCACAGTCATACTTTGGTTTCCTTAAGGAGCTTGCGTAACGAGGCTTCGCACATCTCTAGCCAATCTTCAGGGGCCTCACCCTTCTTCCAAGGATGAGTCAATGCACTTGAGCTGTTTATCCTTGCCATTTCCACAGGATAGCCGACCTCTCTCAGAGCGGCCATAACAGAGGGAGCCGAGCCCCCTTGGCTACCGACTCCAGGAATAAGCAGGGGAACAGAGTGTTTGGCATACAAAGAGGCTATATCCTTCAGCTCATCCATATTGGTCGCACCGACTACAGCGCCTACGCTACCCGTATCGTTGTTATAGGAGATGATCTGCCTAGCAACTTCTTGATACAGCAATGTGGAAGCACCACCATTCTGCACTGCAAGGTTCTGCAAGTCCTTACCCCCGGGATTACTGGTCCTGTTGAGGATATAGACACCCTTCTCTAGCGGCGTATGTTCGGTAAAGGGCTTTACAGAGTCACTGCCCATATAGGGGGCCACCGTCACGGCATCAGATCCCCAACTACAGAAGGCTTCATGAGCATAGTTAAGACTACTTCGTGCTATATCCCCACGCTTGCTATCCAGGATGATGGGAATGCCGGGGAAAAAATTCTCCACCATATCCATAACATCGGCAAGGGCAAGGCTACCGGAAAAATTCTCGTCGCGGGGAAGGTCCAACGCGTGGTAATATCCGATGTTCGGCTTGAATGCCGAAGGGATAAGACCGGAAAGGACCATCCGCCTGAACAGCTTTTGAAAAAACTGATTTAGGACAGTTCTCGCATCTTCACCCTTAAAAGGGAGTACTTCCAACTGGGGATCGAGGCCCATACAGGTAATATTGCCCACTTGGGAGGCACTTGCCAATAACTTCTCACTATAGGTCATTCTTTGCTCCTGCTCTTTATTTTCTTCTGTTTCTCGTACGTTCTCTTTATTTCTTCACAGGAGGAAACCCATGTTTCTCTCCCCACCCAAAGGGAGACTCCCTCCACTCGGTAAGCAATGCGGCCCCGCTTTCATCGACATACCCGATTTCCAGCGCAGTCTCTACCATGCTGTCATACTCCAGGATGGTATGGAAAGTGCAGGGGGGATGCAGACTCGAAAAGGCATCGACAGACGCCTGTAGGCCATAGGTGAATATGGCGAGGGTGTAGGGACATACACCGCCTGCGGAAACGATAGCCGCAACCGCCTTGATCGAGGAGCCTCCTGTCGAGATAAGGTCCTCGATGAGCAATACCCTCGCCTTCTCGTAATTCCCACTTGGGCCCAAGCCTTCTATCTGCTGATGCAGACCGTGGTCCTTACCTGAGCTACGTACATAGGAGAGGGGTTTGCCCATCCTATCTGCAAGGGTGGTTGCATGGGGAATACCTGCTGTGGCTGTCCCCGCAATGTTGTCAGGGTCGAAATCCAAGGCTTTCAACATCTCAGAGAAAGCCTCTGCTACGAGAGCTCTCGCCTTTGGCAAGGCGAGCAACTGACGATTGTCGTTGTAGATGGGCATACGAAAACCACTTGCCCAGGTAAAAGGGTCATCGGGCCTGAGCCTGATAGCGCCCAACTGCAAAGCCTCTTTAGCCAGCAAGGGCCCGTAATGTTTGGTTATTTTACTTAGATCTTTCATAATGTTCTCCAGTCTATCCTATTTGTTCCTGCTCTGCCAGATTTCCTTGAAAGAGTGTGTCTTGTCGCAGTATGCACAGGCGAACAGACTCTCCTTGTTACGGGTAAAGTGGGCAGGGACCCCTTCATTTTGTAGGGGGTGTGAGATACAGGCCTCGTTTGTGCAGGCAAGGTCATCAAAGTTGTAGATTCGTGGCGGCATGTGTAGGCGGTACTTCTTTTCGATTTTTCCATCCCTGATAATATTCAGCGTACACCCAGGGGACACAGCGGCAAGTCTCTTGAGATTCTTATGTGTCAGATCGGGGGCATCGGGGCGAAAGATGATCCCTTTATAGGAATGTTCTCCCTTTCTACCGGAGCTTACCCATTCACCGCCCTTGTTCTCATCAAGCCCTAAGACACTGCTAATCAGACGCATATGGTCCCGAATCACAGAGGGGCTGTCGCCTCTACAGATATGATCGATCACCAAGCCGTTGTGGATGGGCTTGACCCCTTCACTGACCACCTTTTCCTTAAGGGGGACCTTGGCAAGGTCGACCTCAAAGATGTACTCGGCTCGCTCTTCTTCGCCTGTAACCTCTTGTGGTATGAATTCCTCCCCTATCCTTCCTCCTATAAGAGCAAGCAGGACAATTCTCACATACATGCCGTTGATGGACTGCCGCTCCCATCCATTGAGGGATGTGTCATCTAGAAAGGTAGGAATGGTGGGGGTCACCTTGTGACGGGGAAGCGGATGATAGAACTTGGTCCCTTCCTTGAGAAGGGGCATATAGGCACGCTTGAAGGTGATAGCGGCTCGAAGTTCCTCCTGACGCTGAAGGATACGATCCCCCATTCTTTCCAGCTGGGGTCTGGTGAAGTACCACTTGTCTGCAATATCCTTCTGAGCAAGATACTCTTCGATTGAGGAGAAGATACGTACCTCATAGCCATTCTCTCGCATCTTCAGCACATAGATCTCTGGCATGGCAAGTTCGATAGGAGCGATGAGGTCGACCTTTACCTGACCAAAGAGTTTGAGTCCGGATGCCTTGGAGTGCACAGTCCTTCCATGATAGAGATCGCCTACCAGAGCCACATGGATAGAATCGGTTTTCCAATTGTTATCCTCAATGAAGGTAAACTCATCAAGCAGCTCTTGGGTCGGATGCTCATGCTTTCCATCCCCGGCGTTGATAAAGGCAGGCTTCCGCCAAAGTTTGTTTCGCTGGGCATAGGCAGAACATTCATCCTCTAGCCAGCGGCAGACCCCTTCGACCTTGCTACGGATGATAAATACTGCATTGGAGTATCCACTGAGCGTATTGAAGGTGTCGGCATAACTCTCACCCTTATTGAAGGAGGAGCTATCACTGTTGAGCTCAGAAACTTTCACATGATGAAAGTTTGCTGCATTACGGAAGGACTCCTTGGTTCTCGTACTGTCCTCCAAAAAGACCTCATAGACGCCAAAGTCCTTGTCGTCAATGCGATACCCCTCCATAACCGCGAGGTTGTTCTCTTCCATTGCCGCCTTGAGCTTACGCACCTCGGCAAAGAGATATTTTCTCTCTTCGATGGTGAAATCATCAATGACGCACAGCGACCTTCCTGTAAATACGCTTGTAGTATCCATCGTTGCTCCTAAAAAAAAGCCGGTCCCAATTGACCGACTTTTTCACTACCTGATATATGGGAAAACAGAACACCCAAGGGCTGCATTACATTTCTGTATCGTATCCTCGGCATCCTAGTTTCCTCCCTTTGAATCAAAAAAACTTTACCAGAGGAGAAAGACCGTGTCCAGTCCCCTACCCTATTTTTTTCCCTTAGCATCTTCATCAGACTCTATAGAAGCAAGACTATCCAGTACAGGGGTCGAGTTCTTTTCAGGTATCTTTTCCTCTTGAACTGGAGCTACCGGTTCAACCACCTTTCGCTCTTCTACAGGCTTCTTTACAGATGGTGTTTCAATGACCTTAGCTTGTATCCCCGTTTCTGGAGAATCCTTTTTCCCTGTTGTGTACATAGAGAATCCAGACCAAGCCTCTAGGCTCTGGTGGGCTGAATCGGGGCCAAAGGCGATGATTGGCTCAAACTGGGTAGTGACAACACGACCACGCTGATTTAGGTCTCTCTTGTATTTTCTATTGTACCAGTTGGAGCTTATGCCCTTGCTTACCAAGCGAAGGTTCCTTTTTTCACTGGAACCTGATTGGGATGTATAGCGTGCTGAGTATGATCCATAGCTTCTGCTGTATCCATATCCATACCCATAACTTCCAGTAGACCCTGGGACAACTCCATTGAACACTACTCCGGTAATGGGAACCTTGCCGGTATGCAAACTCGTAACGAGGTCGGAAAGGGCACCCTTTGAAGTAACTCCCGCACGAACAGTGATGATAAGACCATCGACCTGCTTACTTATTGCGAGCAGCTCGCTGGCAGAATCAAGGGGAGGAGCATCAATGATGATGAAATCATAGACAGTCCTAAGATACTTGATCATCTTGATATATCTAGGATTTGAGAATATTGCAGAAGGGACCAAAGGAGGAACACCTGGTGGAAGAAGATGCAGGTTGGCAACCTCTTCGAAGGGCTGAACAATGCACTGTTCAAGGGTAGCATTGCCTGCTACATAGTCAACCAATCCAACCTCACTGTGTTTGAGCCGGAAATACCGCTCCATGCTGGGCAGACGAAGATCTCCGTCGATGATCAGCACCTTGCTACCCATCTGTGCAAATGAGAGGGCTACGTTGCCGATAATCGTACTCTTGCCCTCTGCCATCGAACAACTGGTGATGGAGAATACTTTTTGCTCCTCTTTCGAATAGAGCATATTGGCAACAAGCTTGAATCTCTCGGACTCAAAGGAGAGTGGGTCGTTATACACAGTGAGGGTTGGATATTTATCCTTGGGTGAAACCTTCATCAAGGGGATCCAACCAAGCATAGGAGTATCATTACCGACAATCTTCTTTATCTGAGCCTCAGTACGCAAGGAGAAGTCAGTCGCTTCGGCTGCTAGGGCAAGGAGGAATCCTACGGCACTGCCTAAAAGCAGGGCAACAGCCAAGATAAGCATCTTGTTGGGGCTTACAGGTAACCGAGGAAGAATGGCTTCATCAACTACTGTAACATTCCCTGTTACCGCAGCTTCAAGAAGTTTTACCTCCTCAAGCATATCCCGAAGTTTCAAACCGATGGCTTCAAAGATCTGGACATCACGTGCAAGTTCTGAGAGCTTGCGTTCAAGGACAGGAAGTTTGGAAAGCTCTTCAACAAAGACCTCTCCACGTGCCTGAAGCACCTGAATACCGACCTCTGTTGTCAAAGCCTGCACGATAGCCTGGATATTTGCATCCTTGGCATAGGTGCGGGTAAGGCTCGTCACCCTATCCAAGAGGTCCTTGGAGGTCTGGGCAATGGCACTATTTAGGACATACGTTCGTGAGGAGCTTGAAGCCACTGAGGAGGCTGTAGCCTGATTGGGAGAGGGAGAAACAAGGGACTCATACATAGTCAACTCTGTTCTCCAAGCGATAAGCTCCTTCAATTTTGCAGCAACAACAGAGTCCTTGCGGATATCGGAAAGGGAAAGGACTCCCGAAATACCCGCTTCTTGCAATCCAGCATTATAGGAATCGATAAAGACAAGGGATTCATTCAATTGCAGTTTCAATGGTTCCAGCCGAAGCGTATAATAGGAGATTTGCTCAACAAGCAGGGAACTCTTGTCTGTAAGCTGGATGATATCACTATTCTCCCTGAAGTCACCTAATTCATCAGAGGCCATCTGCAATGAATTATCGTTGAGAGGTATCTGGCTCTGTATGAACTCTCTCTGCGCAGTCATGGAATTTCTGGCAATACCTGTCAGCAAATCGTCATAGCTTGAAGCCAGTGCATTGGCCAAATCCCGCGCAAACGAACGGTTGGCATCGGTTACGGTTATACGGACTATATTGGTATCCTTAACCGTCGAGACTACCATTCGATCCTTCACATTGCCTAAGACTGCAGGATCAGAATAGTCATTGCCATCGGCGTCGATATAGGATGTAAGCTCAAGCGTGCCCAGTGCATATTCAATATTCTTGCGGCTGGTGATCAACTCCACCTCAGTGGCAATTTTCGCGCTACTGGTGCTACCCCCGAGCAAGCTTTCAATTGAAGAGGCATTCTGGATTGGATCGACCAATACCGATACTTGGCTTTCATACTGGGGAACGGCAAAGTAGAGATAGCCAACAGCTGCCAGGACAACAACAATAAACCCTACTAAAATCAAACCGACTCTCTGGTGAAAAATATGTAAGAGTTCGGAGATGGATATCCCCTCTTCATTTCCCTGCCCCTGATTGTATCCACCCTGAAAATCTTCTTGCTGACTCATTGCATTCTCCCCTTACAG
>CAXYZP010000043.1:0-9270 GCA_964293175.1 uncultured Sphaerochaeta sp. | reverse complement strand
CCCTACGAAAACTATTGTGACAGCTACTGATTATGATCAGGATGGCATAGCTGACAGTCGCCGCATAGCCAAAGTTAGGAGTGTATTTGAAGCAGATGTTGTAGATATAGACACTGAGGGTAAGAAAGCAGTTGTCCGGTCCTATCATACTTGCTGTCGTTCCCCCTTGCGAGAGGTTCATCGGCTCGTCAAACAGTTGCAGCGTCCCGATGGTGGACATCACTGTAGTAAAGAGGATGATGGGCTTTAACAGGGGAATGGTAATGAAAAAGAAGCTATGCACTTTTGAAGATCCGTCGATGGAGGCCGCCTCATAGAGGTCTTCGGAGATATTTTGCATAGCGGAGAGATAGAAGATCATATTATAGCCGGTCCATCGCCATACCATGGCAAGGATCAGGACAAAGGTTGCCAGCTTGGGCACGCTCATCCACTGAAGCGGAACATCGATGATAGAGAATTTTAACAGGATATTGTTAACAAGACCCTCATAACTGAAGAGCATTTTGAACAGGATGGAGTAGGCGATCAGTGAGGTGACAGAGGGTAGAAAGAGTGCCGTTCTGAAAAAACCTCTGAAACGGACTTTCTTATTGTTAAGGATAGCTGCAAAGGATATGGCAAGCACCAGCATAATGGGTACCTGCAACAGCAAGAGTCTGAAGGTATTCTTCAAGGCAAGGAAAAACATAGGGTCGTTAAACATCCTGATATAGTTCTTCACCCCGACAAAATGGCTTACGATACCCTTGGTTGAGGTAAACGAGAGGTAGAATGAGTAGAAAATAGGATAGACGATAAAACATATAAGCAGGACGGCGGCTGGAATGATAAAATACCAGCCAGCCCTATCCAATCGTTTTTCAGTAGCCATAGAATATCTCCCTTTAAAAAATGCAGGAGGAAATTTCCTCCTGCATTTCAGGACCTAGTGACGATTTATTGAATCGCGTTTTTCAGCTGAGCTTCAGCTGCTTTGATAGCCTCATCTACAGTAGTCTTACCGTTGTAGAAGTCTTCCATAACAGCCATGACAGCCGCATCAGCTTCATAAGTGTACTGACCAACATTTACCCTAGGGATCATGGAGGCCCAATCACTCAGGTCGCTGAAGATCGCCTTGTTACCAAAGAAAGCATCCTTGGCAGCAAATGCATCACCACTGAAGGCTGGCATATAGGAACCGATGGCTCCGTTGTTCATCAGGATGGTCTGGTAGAAAGTCTTGTCGTTACCATAGATTTCCTGCATGAATTCAATTGCCTTATCGCGGCTTGCACCATTCTGCAGGACGAACCATGACGATCCACCCAAGTTAGAAGCGTTTACTGAGGTAGCAACATCCAGACGGGGAGTGGGGGCAACTGCCCATAGTCCGCTCTGGTCTGTTCCGGCCTTGTCCGAACCAATGATCCAGACACCGGAGATAACCGAAGCAACCTTACCTGTATTGAAAGCGCCAACCCATTCGTTCCATCCGTTTGAAGGGAAAGCCAGGTCTTCAGCTACAAAGCGCTTGTACAGCATCATTGCTTCCTTGAGGGCTGCGTTATTGACCAGAGCAGGATTGCCGTTATTGTCGAAATACCAGCTTCCAGCACCTTGCAACATGATTCTGAACAGTCCGCCATCACTTTTGTCGTTGGCGATCATGTACTGGCCGGTCTTGGCCTTATACTGTTTTGCGATGTCTGCAAAACGATTCCACGTGATGTTTTCAAGATCCTTGGGCTCAAAGCCAGCTTTCTTGAGCATATCAGTACGATAGAACAAGCCGGAAACGCCAGAGTCAAAAGGAATCCCATAATATTTGCCGTCCATCTTCATGACGTCAGCCTTGTATCCGACAAAGTCATCATAGTTGAATGCATTGGTGAGATCTGCAAACTGACCAGGGTAGCTAGTCAGGTATTTCTGTACGTTATAGTCTTCAATAAGGACAATATCAGGGAGTCCCTGTGTTGTCCTTGAAGCCAAGTTGGTGTGCAGCTTCTGCTCCACATCAGCTTTTGCCAGCTCCACCACTTCAAATTTTGCTTCAGGATGTACTGCCTGATAGCGGCTGATAGCCTCATTCATGATGGAAATATTAAAGTTTGGATCCCATGCCCAAATCTTGATAGGACCGGCTTCTTTTGCTTCACCAGCGCCCGCTGCAAACAGCGGTGTGACCAATGCTAAGAGCACCAAGAGAATAATTACACTTTTTTTCATACTCGTAATCTCCTTTTCATACTAGCAGTATTCCTGCCTTATATGATAAGCATACGGGGTGGTACTGTATAAGTCAAGAAAATTTTACTAAATTTTACTATTGTTTTACTATAACAATTTTCTTTTTTACCTATCAAAATTGCAGTAAATAAGCCTAAAAAGATGTTTTTAGGTTATATATATGTAAAACTCCATGGAATTGTGGTATGATACTAGTAAAACTTTACTGTTAAAAAGGAAGGGCCGTGGCTACTATTAAAGATATTGCACAAATGGCTAATGTTTCGATCACCACCGTTTCCAGAATCCTCAACCATGACGACACTCTCAGTGTCTCTGATGATACCAAGCTAAGGGTGCTTGTTGCAGCCAAGGAGTTGGAGTACGTAACGCTACAGCAGAGGAAACAGAGACGGACAGCGGGTAAGAAGCTGACCTTCGCCATAGTCGAGTGGTATGACTATCCTGCTCTGATAGAGGATCCCTACTATCTCTACCTGATGACGACCGTGGAGAAACAGCTCGCAAGGGAGAATATCAACACAGTCAAGTTCATCAATATGGATGGGCATTTTGTTCCCTCTGTTGATACTCACATCGATGCCATCATCGCCATAGGACGGTTCAACCTTTCCCAGATAGAGAAAATCGCCGAATTTTCTCCCCATATCGTATTCCTGGACTCCTGTCCCGACGCCACCAGGTTTGATTCGCTGCTCATCAATACAGAGCTCGGTACCAAGCTGGCTCTGCAGCATCTCTATGAGCTGAATCACCGCCGTATTGCGTATGTCGGGGGAAAGGTCATCGGGGATACCGGTGGGCAGGGCCGGGATATGCGAAAAGCCGCCTACATTGATTTTATGGAGGACAAGGGCATCTTTGATGAGAGCCTCATCTATGAAGGGGAGCGTCTTTCCTACAACGAGGGGTATACTTTGGTTTCCTCTCTCCTTTCCGCCGATCCCCGTCCGACTGCCATGTTTTGTGCCAACGACACCACTGCCACTGGCGCTCTTGCCAGGCTCCAGCAGAAAAAGATTCGTGTGCCCGATGATATGAGTGTTGTGGGATTCAATGACCAGAGCTCTGTGAGATTTTTGACCCCGCCTCTGACAACGGTGCATGTCCCGATGCAGTTCATTGCCCAAAATGCAGTTGATATCCTGAAGAATAGGGTAAGCGGGTTGTACACCCTCCCTCGGAAACTGTACATCCCCACCTCCCTGACCCTGCGTGAAAGCACGAAAGAGCTTCTGTAGAAGCTCTTTCGCATATAATTATTTAAGGTATAATTTGTGTCTAGCTAATCAGACTAGACATTCCTACCATGACAGTTCTTGTACTTCTTGCCACTGCCGCAAGGGCAGGGATCGTTGCGGCCTACCTTGGGAGCGGTCCGTCTTACGGTCACCGGATTCACATCCCCACCGCCTTGGACTCGGCCTCCCTGAGCTGTATTGGCAAACGCACCCTGTGCCCCATGGGACTCAACCGTCTTATGGGCGGCACTCTTCTTTCTGTACTTGTCCTCAGCTTGGGTGATCTGTACCCTGACCAGCGTATCGGCGATGAAGTGCTTGATACCATCGAGCATCTCTGTAAAGATTTCAAAGCCTTCGACCTTATACTCCACCAAAGGGTTCTTCTGTGCATAGGAGCGCAGACCCACAGCGTCTCGGAGGTCCTCAAGGGCCATGAGATGGTCCTGCCAGCGAATGTCGATCTGACGCAGGTAGTTGAACCTGAGGAAGTCGTTGAAAGGCTTCTCTCCGGTCTGAATCACCTTTGAGTCAATCTCCTCATCGATGCTCTTCTTCAGGTGAGCCTTATACTCCTCCCTGCTTGATTCGGGGGGAAGGGCGGGGACACTGAGGTGGAACTCTGCCTGCATATCCTCAAGGATCTTGATGACCATATCCTTGTCCTTGATATCCTTGGGCAGGTCATCGACTATCTCACTTGCAATTTCATGACAGGAGAGGCGGACCTTCTCGAGCAGATGCTCTTCGGTAAGGATCGTATCACGTTCGTTGTAGATATAGTTACGCTGCTCGTTGAGCACGTCATCATAGTCAAGAAGATGCTTGCGTATTTCGAAGTTACGGTCCTCAACCCTGCGTTGTGCCTTCTCCAGCGCATTGGAAAGCATACGGTGCTCGATGGGAAGGCCATCCTGCATCCCAATCTTTCCTAGGATGCCTCTGATGTTCTCAGAAGCGAAGAGGCGCATAAGCGAGTCATCGAGCGAGACATAGAAGCGGCTGGTGCCGGGGTCTCCCTGGCGACCGGAACGACCACGCAGCTGGTTGTCGATACGGCGGGACTCATGTCTCTCGGTACCCATGATATAGAGACCCCCTAAGCTCTTCACCTCTTCATAGTCTTTCTTCCATGCAGGAGTGACTTTCTTGAGAGCTTCGGCAAACTCCTCGGGAGTCGCATCGGTGCCGCAGACCCTTCTAGCCCTTGCGTCTAGGCTTCCTCCGAGCTTGATGTCGGTTCCACGTCCTGCCATGTTGGTGGCGATGGTGACAGCTCCCTTCGCTCCGGCCTCTTCGATGATCATGGCCTCACGGGCATGGTTCTTGGCATTGAGCACCTCGTGCTGTATGCCCATTCTCTTAAGAAGGAGGGAGAGCATCTCACTTTTTTCAATGGTGATGGTACCGATCAGGATCGGCTGGCCGATCTTGTGGACGCGTGCGATCTCTTCACATATAGCTTGGATCTTGAACTCTTCGTTGTAGTAGACCAAATCCGGATGATCCTTACGGACGATAGGCATGTTGGTGGGTATGACCACGACATCGAGGTCGTAGATCTTCAGGAATTCAGGGGCTTCGGTATCTGCAGTACCGGTCATGCCGCTGATCTTGTCATACATACGGAAGAAGTTCTGGAATGTAATCGTAGCGAGGGTCTTGTTCTGGCCCATGATCTTGATCTTTTCCTTGGCTTCGATCGCTTGGTGCAGCCCGTCGCCATAGCGTCGGCCATGCAGGATCCTTCCGGTGAACTCATCGACTATCTGCACCTGGCCATCGACAACGACATAGTCGACATCGTGGCTGTAGAGCTTCAGGGCCCTGACAGCCTGGGTCACATAGTGCACATACTCGAAGTTTCCGTCGTCATAGATGGAACCTGAGATGACCTTGTGCTTATTGAGGAGCTCCTCCATATGGTTCATGCCCTGGTTGGTGAAGGAGACCTTCTTCTGCTTCTCATCAAGCTTGTAGTCTCCCTTCTCCTCAAACGGCTGGGCACTGCGGTCGAAGCGGGCCAAGGGATCCTGTTCGTAGTAGTCCCCGGTCGCAGGGTCCTTCTCACACTCACTAAGGAAGGATGCGATCTTTTCAGCTCCGATGACCTGAGCCGAATCGTCCTCACTCTGGCCGCTGATGATCAGAGGCGTCCTGGCCTCGTCTATCAGAATGGAGTCAATCTCATCAATGATGCAGTAGTGGTGCTTTGGTTGGATCTTCTCCTCAGCAGACCACTTCATATTGTCTCGCAGATAATCAAATCCGAATTCGTTGTTGGTACCGTAGGTGATGTCAGAGCTGTAGGCGAGGCGTTTCGCCTCATTGTCCATATCAGAGAGGATCACCCCCACCGAAAGGCCGAGGAACTCATAGATGGGTCCCATCCACTCGGAGTCACGTCGGGCTAGGTAGTCGTTGACCGTGATGATGTGCACACCCTTTTGTTCGAGGGAGTTGAGGTAGGCTGAGGGTACGCAGGTAAGGGTCTTTCCCTCACCGGTTTTCATCTCCAGTATCTGGCCTTTGTGGAGCACAGCAGCTCCCATGACCTGCACATCATAATGACGCTCACCCAAAACTCTGGATGCGGCCTCCCTTGCCAGGGCAAAGGCCTTGGGAAGCAAGGTCTCGATGCTCACCCCTTCTCGGACCTGTTTTCTGAACAGTTCCGTCTGGAGGGGAAAATCCTCATCCTTGAGTTGTCTTGCCCAAGAGTCCTCTTTGTTTACGTTGTCTACGATTGGCCTGAGAATACGCAGGTCCTTATCTTGTTTGGTTCCGAACAGTTTGGTAAATATTGACGTTCCCATGATGACTCTCTTGTGCAGTATTTGGCATGCCTTGGCACACCTTCTCAAGTATACTCAAAACAGGGGTCAGAGAAAAGCATAGGTTTCAGTAATTAGTAGGTCAAATAAACCCACGGTGTATCAAAATGATACAAAATAGCTATGCTAGGACAAATCAGCATGATATACTCGGTGTATGCTAGTCTGTTTTACAGGGGGTGGGACCCTCGGACATATATATCCGGCACTTGCCATACATGAGGCCCTTCTGCTGACAGAAGGCTATTCTGTCATGTGGATAGGCAGGGAAAATGCACGCGAAAGGGATGCGGTCGAACAGGCGGGCATTCCTTTTTATCCCATCCAAAGCGGCAAGCTGAGGCGTTACAGGTCATGGGAAAACTTCACCGACATCTTTCGTATCATCCGAGCATATTTTCAGGCTTTGTCTCTCTTACGGAAAACTCGCCCCGATGTGCTCTTTTCCAAAGGTGGCTTTGTCTCTGTTCCTCCGGTATTTGCAGCAAAGACTCTGGGCATACGGGTACTGACGCACGAAAGCGATGCAACCCCCGGTCTTGCCACCCGTCTCAACAGCAGATGGGCCGAGACTGTCTGCATCCCCTTTGAGGGAAGTGAAGGGAATCTGCCCCGTTCCAAGGTAGTGGTTACCGGCAACCCCATACGTGCCTCCCTGTTTTTATACGAGGACGTTTCCCGTTTCGGCATTCCCTCGGACATGCCCCTTCTTCTGGTGCTTGGGGGCAGTCAGGGCTCTGCTGAGATAAACGCCCTGGTGAGAGCGAATCTGCCCAGGCTTTGTTCCCAGGCATTTGTCATCCACCAGTGTGGAGAGGCTGAAGATCTTCCCCACAAGCAAAAGAACTACTTTCCCGTCTCTCTCTTAGGAAGTGAACTGGGAACCCTCTACAGGAAAAGTGCCCTGGTAGTGAGTCGTGGGGGGGCAGGGACCATTGCAGAGCTTCTTGCCTTTGGCTGTGCCTCCTTGATAATCCCGCTTTCAGCATCTACAAGCAGGGGCGACCAGGTGGACAATGCCCGGCGTCTGGTGGAGAAAGGGGCTGCTTTCGCCATGCTGGGTGTTGTGAACAACGACCTCTTTCTCCAAGAGGTTGAGAACCTGTTGGAGAATCCCGGCAAAAGGGGTATCCTTTCCAAGAGAGCGCAAGAACTGGCTGTGACCGGGAGTGCCGAAATGCTGGCATCCCTGATACGAAAAGGAGAGTAATATGGATTGGGGCTTAACAATTGGATCAGTGTACTTTAACTCGATTGACATCATCGTGTTCTGTTTGGCCATCATCGGCGGTATTGCCGATACGATCACCGGCTTTGCAGATTCTTTCTCCCACAGGGCAGGCTTCATCGTGGGCTTCTTTCTCTCTTTGATGTTTACCAAGGTGCTTGCAGAACTCCTGTTCGTATCCTTTGGTTTGGCAATGTTTTTTTCAAGCCTCATCTCCTTCATATTGCTCTTCCTTGCAGGGTACATCCTGATGAGGGTGATAGGAAACCTCTTGGACACAGCCTTGAATGTCACAGGCCTCAGGGCCGTGAACAGCCTCTTGGGCTTTATCTGGGGTGTAGTCGAGGTGCTGGTGTTTTCTGCCTTCATTCTTTACATGCTGGAACTGCAGACAGCCTTTGACCTCTCCTCTGTCCTGGATCAGAGCGAGTTCGTCCTGCGTCTTGTCAGGCCCCTAGTACCGGAGACCGTCAATTGGTTTACCCTGACGGTGAATGCTGCCAATGTTTGATGAACTAGCAAAAAGCCAGAAAGATATAGCGGAGCAACTCTCAAAGCAGATACAGGGCAAGACGTTTACCCAGGTGAACCTCTTTGGGGGAAGTCGGTACTCGCTTAGGATGACAACGGCCATCGAGACAGCTAGAGTCCTCTCCTGTATGGAGGAGGGGGATCAGAGGTGTCGCTGTGCAAGCTGCAAGAAGTTCGAAACCCTCACCATGCAGAACCTGATCATCGTCAGCCATCGCGACCACCAGAGCGTCATTGAGACTGCCCTGAGCAGTTTTGTTCGCCTGAGATCCGATTTTTCCAAAAATTTCCTGCTCCGCTCGGTACGCATCCTCTTGTTGCAGTACCATGCTTCTCTGTTGGGAAATACCCAGACAGCAACGCAGAGCAATAACTACGAAAGCGCCTCACACGTTAGTGATCTCCTGATGGAACTCTCGGAGAAGGATGGCGAGCTTTCCGAACGGGAAGCAAAAAGTCTTGCCAAGAGCCTGAAGACCGCCTTGAAGTCGCTTTTGGCTGCCTCAAGAAAGAATACCACCATATCGGTCAACCAGGTCCGTTCCCTGGAGGAGTGGATAAACCGTACAAGCATGGGGCAGCAGAAGACCTTTATCATCATAGAGGGGTTGGAACAGACCAATGCATCGGCGCGCAACAGCCTTTTGAAGATGCTCGAGGAGCCCCCTACAGATACGTATTTCTTCCTGGTCTCCGAGTATCCCAACAGGATTATGCAGACAATTCTGAGCCGGGTTCGCAAGTATAGCTTTCCCCCCTTGCAGGAGGAGGGGGTCAATGCCTTGCTGACCCCTTTCTTCCTTGGTGACGAACGTTTTGAAAGTCTGGAATCCTTTTTCCTGCAGGGAGGGGGACTCGACTTGTCACGCCATGCAAAGATTGTCGAGACGCTTCTTATCTCCATAGCCGACCATGTGTACCTACAAGAGGCGCAGTTCAATGAATTGCTCAGCTTTGTTGATGACCAGGGCAGTTATGAGTATGTTCTGAAGAGGCTTCTCACCTCCTTTGCCCTTATGCTCGGCAGGGATAAGATCACCTGGCAACGGGCTAAGGCTCTTTCTTCAATTATATCGGAAAGCTATAGCACAGCTACCCTCTATAACCAGAACAAGCGTCTTATGTTTGAGGCCCTCTACCTCGAGCTCATGGAGGTTGCATGGAGAATTTTGTCCAAAAGGCTATTAAAGAGCTAGAACAG
>CAXYZP010000042.1:0-9340 GCA_964293175.1 uncultured Sphaerochaeta sp. | reverse complement strand
GCGCTGACCTCTTCTTTCCAAGGAGGAGGTCAGTATAGAACATTCTCAACAGGCACACTTGTACACTATTGCTTCAAAAGCCACCTCCTCCCATTTGCTTTTCTCCCACTACTCCACTATATTTTAAGAAAGAAGGAGTTGGAGCACAGAAAGCTAATGCTACTATAGCACTTGCTACAGCACTGATTCTTATATCCAAATCACTCCTCCTCTTTCTGCAAAGAGGAGACGAGCATGAACAAATCCCAACAAGACTCAACCAAACCAGAACATGACCATACAGAGAATTATCAGAGCGATCATCACAATCACCATGCCATGATGGTTCGGGATTTCAAACGGCGATTCTTCATTTCTTTGATACTCACCATCCCCATATTAGCCCTTTCGCCCATGATCCACTCCTTCATGGGAGTGGACTGGACTTTCCCAGGTTCCAACTACCTCTTGTTCACCCTATCGACAATCCTTTTCCTCTATGGCGGCAAACCCTTTATCACAGGAGCTTGGGACGAACTGAAAGAACGTGCCCCTGCGATGATGACCCTCATCGCATTCGCCATCATAATCGCATACCTGTACAGCACCGCTGCAGTATTCATCCTGGAAGGCCACGACTTCTTCTGGGAACTGGCAACCTTGGTGGTTATTATGCTCCTTGGGCATTGGATTGAAATGAAGTCAGTCATGGGAGCCTCAAAGGCCCTGGATGAACTGCTCAAACTTCTACCTGAAGAGGCCCATCGGATCAAAAAGGATGGATCGACCGATGACGTGGAAGTTACTGAACTGAAGGAAGGGGACTCCATCCTCGTGAAACCCGGAGAGAAAATCCCCATTGATGGAAACATCTTCGAAGGGACATCAGAGGTCAACGAAGCTATGGTCACCGGAGAATCGGTTCCCGTAGCGAAGACCAAAGGCAATGAAGTTATCGGAGGTTCGATTAACGGAGACGGGCTACTCAAGTTTACCGTCAGCAAAGTGGGTGATGACACCTTCCTTTCACAGGTAAAGCACCTGGTGGAAGAGGCTCAAAATTCACAATCAAAAAGTCAGCGGTTGGCAGACACCGCCGCCAAATGGCTCTTCTACATTGCAGCAAGTTCAGGCATCATAACCTTCACGGCATGGATGCTCCTCAGAGGTGACCTCGCCTTCTCCATTGAGCGGGCAGTGACTGTCATCATCATCTCCTGTCCCCATGCCCTAGGACTTGCCATACCGCTGGTAAGTGCCATCTCTTCGAGCATAGCCGCTAAGAACGGACTGCTGATAAGAAACAGGCTTGCCTTCGAGCAGGCACGAAATCTCGATGCCATCGTCTTTGACAAGACAGGGACACTCACCAAAGGTGAATTTGGTGTAACAGACATCCACCCCGTTGCTGTTACAGAGGATGAACTACTCACCCTAGCCTACTCTGTTGAGCTTAACAGCGAACACCCCATTGCAAAGGGCATAGTACGAAAAGGTAAAGAGCTAGACATCAAGAGCAAAGAGGTCTCCGACTATAAGAGTCTCCCGGGAAAAGGGCTTGAGGCTACCATAGGGGGGAACCTCCTACACATAGTCAGCCCAGGCTATATGAAAGGAGAAAAGATAAACTTTGATGAAAAAACATACGAACAGCTTGCATCGCAAGGCAAGACAGTGGTCTTTGTGGTGGAAGAAGCAAAACTTCTTGGCTTTATCGCCTTGGCCGATCAGATACATGACAATGCCAAAAAAGCGATCGAGCAAGTGAAGGCAATGGGGATTGAGACCATTATGCTAACGGGAGACAACCAGAGGGTAGCATCCCATGTTGGCAAGGAACTGGGTATAGACACCATCTTCGCAGAGGTGCTCCCTGAAGACAAAAACAAAAAGATTGAGGCATTGCAAAAACAAGGCAAGCGCGTAGCCATGATAGGCGATGGGGTCAATGACGCCCCAGCCCTTGCCACATCAGACCTCGGTATTGCCATAGGGGCAGGAACCGATGTAGCGATCGAGACAGCAGACATCATCTTAGTAAAAAGCGACCCTCTGGATATAGTGAACCTGCTCAAGTTGGCTAAGGCAACATACTCTAAAATCGTACAGAACCTTATCTGGGCAACAGCCTACAACGTCGTTGCCCTTCCCCTGGCAGCAGGAGTCCTCTACACCCAGGGAATTGTCATTAGTCCCGCCCTTGGTGCCGTCTTGATGTCCTTAAGCACCATCATAGTGGCGATCAATGCGAAGCTCTTGAAGATCAAATAAACCAGGGCACTGTCTTGCATTCTGTCCAAACACAAAGAACCGCTACCCTAAGGCAGCGGTTCTTTGTGTTTCCATTCTCTTTTCATTCGTTCTATAGATTCTTCTGTTCAGTCTCAGACTGCAATAATATAAATCTCAATAATCAGCAAAATTACGATGACAGCTACAAGGCTAAAGACAAGCCAGAACTTCTTTCTTCTCTTTTCAAGTGCCTTAGCAACGGTATACACAGACTTTTTCTGCTCTATAGCCAAAGCCTCGTCACGAAGCCGCTTTTGTCTGGATTCTTCCTTCTTCAGCTCAAGCTCACGCTTCAGCTCATTGGCAGCTACCTGCTTAGCCTCTTTCTCTTTGAGGTCAATATAACAGCGACTACAAAGCACAAACCCTTCACAGTCAACAAGCTCATCATAATAGCTTTCATTACATTCAGGGCAGACATAACAGCGCATGAGCTTACCCTCTTCAACCAGCTTGCAGACGACCATCCTATGGGAAACAGGTGCACGGTCCTCATCGGAGCCGAACAATTTTTTCCACCAGGGAATTTTTGGAAGCCTGCTGGGTTCCTGTTCAAGCTTATGGGCCAGGGCAACGATTCTCTCACTCAGTTCACGGTCCTGGGTAATGAGCATCAGATTCTTGTTGCTACCAATACGGGCAAACAATTCAACCAGATGGTCATCAGCTATACCTGTACTTCCAGTATCACCGATACGCACGACACCCTTTCGGGCCAGGAACCTAAGCAGGTCGGGTCGGATCGTAGAGCGGACCCGGACCTTTTTATCCTTTTCGGGGTTGTCCTTGAGACCATGGAGCTCTTCCATGGTCTTTTCGAGAACAAGCAATTTCTTCTTGCGCCGCTTAAGGATCGGTTCAGCATTGGAAACAAAATGCAAAAACCAATCCTCCTGGATAATGGGCGCAGTATCCACATACAATTCATCAAAGGCGCGTAGTTGTTCATCCAACTTAGCCAAATATGGCTCATTTCCACTTTTGAACCGGGAGAAGTCTCCAACCTTACAGGCGACAACCTCACGGTAGAGGTCCATCTCTTCTGCAGAACTGGATCCTTCAAGATTAATTCCTACGCTCCTGAGAGTACTGAGCACCTTATCCTTGTGCATGCGAAACTCAGAACCAAGCACATCTACGGCATTGCCGGATGTATGGGTATCCTTTCTTCGCTGGGGAGGGCTCTTTCTCAAAAGTTTAGCCATCTCTTATTTCTTATCCTTCTCGCGTTTTGCGCGAATTATTTCTGTGGCTTCTTCCAGGGTAAGGGCCTCTATGAGTGCCTCATCCTTTTTGTACTTAGCTGGAAGAGGCACATTGCTCTTACCAACCTTCAAATAGAAGCCATATCGACCGCTTGCCAAAGCAACGGTCTCTTTGCCCAGAGATCCAAGCTGCCTAACTACTGAAGCAGAACTTCTGCCCTTTGCTGCACCTTTCTTTCCTGGACCGGGCTTCTCTTCCGCAAGCAGGGCCTGCGCCTCTTCCAACGTAACGGCGAACAACTGCTCATCATGGTCTCTCTTATTCAAGTTACGGTACTCACCATTGCACTCGATAAAAGGGCCGAACTTGCCCTTTGCAGCGACAATATCGTGACCATCCTTGTCCTTGCCCAAGATCCTAGGCAGAGCGAGATACTTGTTGGCAATAGCCAGATCATGTTCCTGACCCTCTTCTGCAATCCACTTGGGAATGCTCGCTCTCTTTGCTTCCTTGCCGCTACCTTCCTGCCAGTAGGGTCCAAAACGCCCCGTCATAAGCTGTACAGGTTCTCCTTTTACCACTCCTAAACCCAACTCTTCAGGTACTACCTTTACCTTGCCTTTAGCAATAAGTGCCTTTACCTCCTCATCTGTGATGGTTCCTGGAAGCCAGGTAAGGGGAAGCGAAATATACTGACTCTTACCATCAACCTCTGCGCCCTGAACATAGGGACCATAGGGGCCAATGAAAATAGGGTTGTCAGCACTGATATGGGAGAGGGACAAGGTCTTGGACTCTGTCTTGTTGTCCATTTCCATCTGCACCTTGTTCTGATTCTCTAGCCCCTCGTCACCCAGATAAAAATCCTTAAGGAAGGTGACCTTATCCAGTTCGCCATCGGCGATCTGGTCAAGGGCATTCTCCATATTGGAGGTAAAGTCATAATCAACAAACTGTGAGAAGTTATTCTCAAGGAACTGACAGACTCCAAAGCCCGTAAACGTAGGAGCCAAGGCTGAGCCTTCCTTGACCGCATACTTACGATCCATAAGAGTCTTCAGGATCGTAGCATAGGTTGAAGGACGCCCGATGCCTCGTTTCTCAAGTTCCTGCACAAGGGAAGCCTCGGTGTAGCGGGCAGGTGGCTTGGTCTGGTGCTCCAAGCTCTCCAAGGAGACCAGGGGACAAACTTCGCCAACAGAGAGAGGGGGCAGCAAGGTCTCCTTATCCTCCAGAGCCGCATCGGGGTCATCAGAACCCTCTACATAAGCCCGTAGGAAGCCGGGAAACACTATCTGCGTCCCTGTTGCAGTGAACAGGGCATCATTTGCCTTGACACTTACACTGGTTGTAGCTTTTTTAGCATCAGCCATCTGTGAAGCAAGGGTACGCTTCCAGATCAATTCATACAGGGCAAGGTCCTTTCCACTGAGATTGGTATCCGAGGGAATGATAAAATGATCGCCGGAAGGACGAATGGCTTCGTGCGCTTCCTGTGCACCGCTGCTCTTTTTTGCCTTGAAATATCTGGCAGAAGGAGAGAGATACTCGTCACCGTAGAGTTTCTCGACCTGCGTACGTGCTGCCTGGGTTCCTTCCTGGCTCAGGGAGGGACTGTCAGTACGCATATAGGTGATAAATCCATTTTCATACAGTTTCTGCGCGATGCGCATCGTATCCGAAGCGCTTATACGTAATTTCTTGATAGCATCCTGCTGCAGAGTGCTGGTAGTGAAAGGTATGCTAGGTCTGGTGACAAAAGGCTTACGCTGGATATCTACGATCTCATAGGTAGCGTTTTCAAGATCAGACACGATCTGTGCAATCTTTTCCTTGTCCAAGAGCAATTTCTTGCTACTACCCTTGTAGATACCGGTCACTGAATCAAAATCTTTTCCCCCGGCAAGGCTTTTGCCCTGGTAGGAGGTCAGCTTGGCCTCATAACTCTGCTTTGAAGAAGAGAGCAGCTCTGCCTTCGCATCGAAGTAGGTGCTCTGTAGGAATGCTATGCGCTGCCGTTCACGCTCAACGGTCAGACGCAGTCCCACTGACTGCACCCTACCTGCGGAGAGCTTCTTGTTGGCTAGCTTTTTCCAAAGGGTAGGAGAAAGGGTATATCCGTAAAGACGGTCGACCACCCTCCTGCCCTCCTGGGCTTGCACCAGATTCTCATTCAGGTCCCTACCGCTGGAAAGGGCCTTCTCGATAGCGCTTTTGGTAATCTCGTGGAACACCATTCTCTGGTGAGGAATCTTGGGCTTCAGCACCTCCAAAAGGTGCCAAGAAATGCTCTCTCCCTCACGGTCCTCATCAGTTGCCAACAAAAGCCTATCAGCACCCTTGAGACTTTTCTTTAAGTCCCTGATCAAAGACTCCTTGCCTTCAACCACCTTATACTCAATTGCAAAGTCGTTTTCCACATCAATGGCCATATGCTTTGCGGGAAGATCCCGGATATGGCCCTTACTAGCTACGACTGTACAAGTCGAAGGAAGAAATTTTGATATCGTCTTCGCCTTAGTTGGCGATTCGACGATGATGAGAATTTTAGAATCATCCATACAGTGCACTCCTCAATGCCTCGAAACCTTATAGCCTATCACTATATAATGCCACACAATGGTTTTGTCAACGCATTATTTCATGGGAATGTCTGCTAAACTCCCCTTTTCCACAAAAACAAAGACTCCATTCTCCCTAGGGTTGGGAGACTTGAAAATACCGCTGGAAGCTAATCCAGAACCGGTATTATATAATAATCCCCTTTTTCCCCCTTCTTCAGAAACTTCAAGAACTATCAGCGATTCCGTCTTAAAAGAAAACATTCCTACCGTTGTAGAAACTTTTGTCTTCAAAGATGAATTTTTTTCCACCAACTCCAAAATCTTCCAACTCTTGGGCTCAAAGTTTGTAGTATTGAAAACCGCGGCATTGGTGCGATAAGCACGTTCTACGTCTCCGTCCCCCTGGTATTCTAGTTGAGGATATTCCTCAGAAAAGGGTATCAAAGGGAAAAGTCTCATAGGGCTAGGCTCTTCAGGGAAGTGTCCATATACCTCTAGACTCCCAGTCGAATCACGCACTTCCAAATGCAGGTTCCTACACTTCCCCCCGTTGTCATCAGCGGTAAGATTCTCCCAGAAATAGTGACCCGTCCAACTGGTTGTTTTCACGGGGATCTGCGTGGCGGCCAAGGTCTCGTTCTTAGCTGTACGAGCCGCTACTATCACCTGATACTCACGGTTCGATTCCAAGCTCTCCTCGTTAGATCCCAAACGTTGGCTAAGCGTCGAAGCCTTTACCCGTTTTATCGGCTGATCACCAAGATACAAATCATACCAAACAGCCCCTTTTACAGCATCCCAAGATATTTCTAGCTGGTTAGGAAAGCTGGCCAGAAGCCGGGCTTCCATAGCAGAAAGAGAAGATAGTATGATAAAAAACCAGAACATCATTACTAGGAGACGTTTCATAATTACTCCGTTCAAACTCTATCATTACTGCCATATGCTTGCAAGAGAATAGCAGAGCCAGTATTATCGACTCATGAAAATTCAGATCGTATCCTGCTGTCTTGAAGAGGGAAACCTAAGCTTCCCCCTTGGAGCACTCTCCATTCAGACAGCAATAAGACACCACAATATCCTCAAAAACTACCCATGCCAACTGGCTCCCTACACCCTCGAAGACGATCCCATAAAGGCGGCAGAGAGAAGTGCAGAAAGCGAAGCCACCCATATAGGCTGTTCAATATACCTGTGGAACAGAACCTGGTTTGACCAGTTTTCCAAGCAGCTGAAAATATTGAGACCTTCTGTAATACTTTTTGCAGGAGGAACTGAAGTCACAGCCAATCCCCATAGCTTCGACCTTAACCTGTATGATTTCCTTACCCTCGGGGAAGGAGAGCACAGCAGCACCTCAGCACTCTCACAACTGCTTGAGGGCAAAGAGCCTCAAGGCCAGGGAATCCTGACCAAGGGCAAAGAACTTTCCTATGCCTTCCCTCAGGACCTGAGTATCCTAGACTCGGTATTCCTTTCAGGTTCAGCGGCTTCTTTTGTAAAGCCAGGAGCCTCAATTCTTTGGGAGATGACCAGGGGTTGTCCTTTTAGCTGTGCATTCTGCTTTGAGTCCAAAGGCATACGCTCAGTTAGGCACTTCACCTATGAACGTATCGACGAAGAATTGGAGTACCTGCTTGCCAATCAGGTAGACGAAGTCTTCATCCTCGACCCCACCTTCAATATGGATAAGAAAAGAACGGTGAAGATGCTCTCTCTTTTAGTAGAGAAAGCACAGGATATCCACTTCATATTCGAGTTGAGGGCGGAGCTTCTTGATGTGGAACTTGCAGATCTTTTTGCAAACCTTAACTGTTCTCTGCAAATAGGGTTACAGAGTTCCAATACGGAGGTGCTCAAAGCTATAAACCGCAGTTTTAACCCTACAGTATTCCTACAGAAAATAGCCTTGCTCAACGAACGGGGAATTGTCTTCGGACTGGACCTTATCATAGGCCTTCCTGAGGACTCTTTTCCCGTATTCTGCAACAGCCTCGATTTCACTGTAGGCTGCAAGCCCAGCAACATAGACATCTTCGCACTTTCGCTATTGCCTGGGACAAAACTTGCAGACGATGCAGAAATACATGGCATCAAACACGAGAAGGATGCACCCTATACGGTCATACACACTCCCACCTATTCCGAAGAGGATATTGCCAAGGCCCTGAAGCTGAAGGATGCCTGTGACCTCCTGTACACAAAAGGGGAGGCAAGCATGTGGATGCACACTCTCTGTGAGGCAGCACAGTGCTCGCCAAGCACCATGTTCTCGTATTTCGCAACCTATACAGATTTTCTCAAAGACAACAGAAAGGTCGATCCTTTAGAACTGGATATCTATGAACTGCAGGAGCAGTTTGTCAGGGATCTGCTGAAAAAGCTACAACGGCAGAAATATCAAGGACCGATACTCTCCTTCATGGAACTTCACCAAGGGGTGGCTTTCTTACGGGAAACCGGCGAGAACCCCATCATTACCATAGGCTATGAGCTGGATGATCTGGCCAAGCTCGATACCATGCATATCGAGAAGTTCGTTGCAAAACATCCTAATCAAAAAAGACGCACATGGGGTATCATCGAGCAAGATGATGGCTCTATTGGCTTTGTCGAACAGAAATTGTAGCATTCGCTCTTGCTAGCAGAGCAGAAATAACCTACATTAATGCAAGAAGGATTACCAGTTGATAAAACATAAACAGACACATATGCTGCTTTTCATCTTGATACTCTTGGTCGTATTTTTAGCCAGTTCGTGTGTAGTGACCGAACAACTCTCTTTCAAAGGCAGCGCATACAACACCTCAGAGTTCGACTTCACCGTCGAAGACTTCTTTATCGCTGTGCTTGAAGACTTCAGCGAGTTCGTCCCTGACGACCAGGAAGTTTCTCTGATGGATAGCGCCATCAATGACTTTGAAAGGGCCCTTCGGTACAGTAGCACCACCAACAACGTAACCATGCAGAAGCTGACAGACAACGCCTACAAAGGACAGTTCAACTTCATGGACCTGGACAGGCTGTTTTCAGACCTAGGAGCCGGTAACAACCAGAGCTTGCTCAAACAAAGCAACAACACCCTCACCTTCAGCCTCTCGATGGACAACTATGACCAGCTTGTTCCGGTCATCCCGTTTCTTGCTGATGAAAACTTCGAGGCCTTCGGGCCTGTATATAACCAGGGCTTGAGTGAAAGCGACTATTTGGAAATGATCAGCTTCATGCTTGGTGAAGAAGGTCCCCCTGCCATAGAGCAGTCCACCATAACCTTGATGATTGCCACACCCAAGCCGATC